>JBDTDN010000415.1:0-5672 GCA_039923055.1 Jatrophihabitantaceae bacterium | reverse complement strand
GCGATTGGACGATCGACCACCGCAGCTCGTCGTCGATCGCCAGGCCGTCGACGGCCTGCGAGCCGTCCAGCAATCCCGAGATGAATGCGACGTGGTCCTCGCTACGGGCCGAGCCGAGCAGCGTGTGCACCCACGCGAACTGGTGGTCTGAGCCGGGCACCGCGCTCTGCAACGCGGCCATCGACTTGTCGGCCAGCGCCGTGTAGCCCTGCGCTGCCCAGGACGGATCGGCGTAGATCTCCAGCGCACGCAGCGCCTGCCGGGTCAGCGACTGCATGACGCCGATGTCGCTCTCGGCATCCACGCCGGAGAGCACCAGCGCGAGGTAGTCGCGGGTGGCCAGTTCACCGTCGCGGGTCATGTCCCACGCGGCGGACCAGGCAAGGGTGCGCGGCAACGAATCGGTGATCTTGGCGATCGCCCCCGCGCGAAGGTTGTGCAGGGAGTGCTCGTCCAGACGCAGTTTGCAGTAAGTCAGGTCGTCGTCGTTCACCAACAACACCACCGGTTGCTGCACACCGACGAGCTCGGGAACGGCGGTGCGTTCTCCGGCAACGTCCAGTTCGATCCGCTTGGTGCGAACCAGCTTGCCTTGCTCGTTCTCGTAGAGTCCGACGGCCAGTCGGTGTGGGCGCAGCGTGTTCGTGGTCGCGACGGCGACGGGCGCGGACTGCACGATCTCGAAGCTGGCGTAGTTGCCTGCTGCGTCCAGGGTGAACTCGGGGCGCAGCGTGTTGATGCCGGTCGTCTCCAACCAGAGGTGGGACCACTCGGACAGGTCGCGGCCGGAGGACTTCTCCAACGCGGACAGCAGGTCGGCCAGCGTGGTGTTGCTGTACGCGTGGTCGGCGAAGTAATGTCGCAAACCCGCTAGGAAGGCCTCGACGCCGACGTACGCGCCCAACTGCTTCAGTACCGACGCCCCCTTGGCGTAGGTGATTCCGTCGAAATTCACCTCGGCGGTCTGCACGTCCGGGGCGTCGGTCGCGATGGGATGGGTGGATGGCAACTGGTCCTGGCGGTAGGCCCACGTCTTTTCGGTGTTCGCGAATGTCGTCCAGGCGTCGGTCCAACGGGTCGCGCTGGTCTGGCACAGGACGGAGGCGTAGGTCGCGAATGACTCGTTCAGCCACAGGTCGTTCCACCACTGCATGGTCACCAGGTCGCCGAACCACATGTGCGCCATCTCGTGCAGGATCGTCTCACCACGCCGCTCGTAACGCGCGTCGGTGACCTTGCTGCGAAAGACGTAGTCCTCGCGGAATGTCACGCAGCCCGCATTCTCCATCGCACCGGCGTTGAACTCCGGGACGAACAACTGGTCGTACTTGTCGAAGGCGTACCGGACACCGAAATTGGCGTGATAGAAGTCGAAGCCCTGGCCGGTGATCTTGAACAGTTCATCGGCGTCGAGGTACTCGGCGAGGGTTTTCCGGCACCACAGGCCCAGATCGATGCCTCCCCCGCCCCCGGCGGCTACGCCTTCGCTGCCGGGGGTACCCCCACTGGCTACGCCTTCATCGGCGGGGGTGCCCCCATTGGCTACGCCTTCATCGGCGGGGGTGCCCCCATTGTGGGTGCTGCGTACGACGTGGTACGGGCCCGCGACCAGCGCGGTGATGTATGGGCTGATTCGCGCCGTGGTCGCAAAGTGAATGGTTTTTGACGCGCCGCTTTTCTCGACGCGTTCCTCGCGGCCGTTGGAGCAGACCTCCCAGTGCTTGGGCACCGTCGCCCGAATCGTGAAGGTTGCCTTCAGATCCGGCTGGTCGAAGCAGGCATACATGCGTTTGGCATCGGCCGTCTCGAACTGCGAGTAGAGGTAGACCTCGCCGTCCAGTGGGTCGACGAAACGGTGCAGGCCTTCACCGGTGTTCGTGTACAGCAGATCCGCGTCGACGATCAAAACGTTTTCGGCGGCCAGGTTCTGCAGGGTGATGCCCTTGTCCGTGGTGTAGCCGGTGGTCGGAACCTCGTCGCCGTTGAGCGTGACCGAGTGGAACTTGTCCGCGATGACGTCAATGAATGTCGAATCGCCTGGGCGCGTCGCGGTGAACCGCACCGTCGTGGTCGACCGGAACGTGCGCTCGGACGGTTTGCCCTCGCTGGTCAGGTTGACGGCGACGTCGTAGGACTGGACGTGCAGCAACTCGGCCCGAGTTCGGGCATCCTCGCGGGTGAGGTTCGGGACGGCGCTGGAAGACATGGGTGATTTCACTCCTTTGTGAATGTTTGCCGTCCGAGTCTTTCACGACTGAACGTTCGGTGGCTCGGGCGGTTACCGTTACGGCTATGCGTATAGGCGATGAGGTCCCCGACTTCGAACTGCCCGACCAAAACGGCACGCCGCGTCGGCTCTCGACACTGCTCGAAGCAGGGCCGGTCGTGCTGTTCTTCTACCCGGCGGCGATGACCACGGGATGCACGAAGGAGGCCTGCCACTTCCGCGATCTCGCAGCGCAGTTCGCTGCCGCCGGCGTGCAGCGCGTCGGAATCAGCCGCGACGATGTTGCCAAGCAGAAGCAGTTTTCCGACAAGCACTCCTTTGACTACCCGCTGCTGTCCGATGCGGACGGGGTGGTCGCCGAGACGTTCGGCGTCAAGCGTGGCAAGCTCGTCGCGGGCTTGTTGCCGGTGAAGCGGTGGACGTTCGCGATCGGGACCGAACGCCGGGTGGTGGCCGCGATCCACAGTGAGGTCAACATGGACACCCACGCCGACCAGGCGCTCGCTGCACTGAAGTGAGTACGCTTGTTGACGTGACCACATCTTCCTCGACCCGTCCGGTTGTCGACTTCTACTTCGATCCGCTGTGCCCGTACGCCTGGGTCAGTTCGCGCTGGATTCTCGAGGTTGAGAAGCAACGGGACATCGAACTGTCATTCCGGGTCATGTCCCTGTCGGTGCTCAACTCGGACAAGGACGACTTGTCCGACGACTACCGCGAGATGCTCGACCGGGGCTGGGGACCGGTGCGCGTGTGCATCGCGGCCGAGCAGAAATATGGCAATCCTGTGCTCCGCGATCTCTACACGGCCCTCGGTACCAAACGGCACAACGAGCGTCGCGATTTCGACCGGGCCATGATCGTCGAGTCGCTGGCCGAGGCCGGGCTGGACGAGTCACTGGCCGAGGCCGCCGACTCGACCGAGTACGACGACGCGCTGCGAGCCTCGCACCATCGCGGCATGGACCCGGTGGGCACCGAGGTCGGGACGCCCACCATTCACATTGACGGGGTGGCCTTCTTCGGACCGGTGATCACCAGGATTCCACGTGATGATGAGGCGGTCCGGATGTTCGACGGCGCCCTCATGCTCGCGGCCAACCCGTACTTCTTCGAGCTCAAGCGCACCCGCACCGAGAGCCCGCAATTCACGTGACGGTATCGGTCGCCGTCTTTTTCCTGGGCGGGACGATCTCGATGTCGGGGCAGGGCGCTGGTGTGGTGAGTCGACTCGACGGGGACGAACTCGTCGCGGCTGTTCCGCAACTCGCCGAACTCGACGTAACTCTCGACGTCAGGGATTTCAGGCAACTGCCGAGCGCGTGCCTGACATTCGCTGATATCGCGGAGTTGGTCGCCGAGGCATCGAGCGCCGTCGCGGACGGCGCGGCCGGGATTGTCGTCGTCCAGGGCACGGATACGATCGAGGAGACCTCGTACCTGATCGACCTGTTGTGGGACGCGGACGCGCCCATCGTCGTCACCGGCGCGATGCGGAAGCCGTCACTTGCCGGCGCGGACGGGCCGGCGAACCTGCTGGCTGCCGTGCAGGTCGCGGTCAGTGCCCGGTTCTGCGCGATGGGCGCGCTCGTTGCGTTCAACGACGAGGTTCACGCCGCGCGGTACGTGCGCAAGATGCATTCGACGAGTCCGGCGACGTTCGCCTCGCCCAATGCCGGACCGGTGGGGTTGCTCGTCGAGGGGGCGCCGGTCCTGCTGATGACGCCGCGGCGGGTTGCGCTCCCACCGCCCGTGCGGGCACTGACTGCCAGGGTGGGCCTGCTGGTCATGTCGCTGGAGGATGACGGTGCGCTGCTGGACGCCGCTGGGAACTACGACGGACTGGTCATCGCCGGGTTCGGTGCCGGACACGTGCCGTCATCGCTGGCCGAGCGGGTGGGGGAGTTGGCCCGGCGAATGCCCGTCGTGCTTGCCTCCCGTGCGGGTGCCGGGCCCGTGCTCAACCACACCTACGGCTATGCGGGCTCGGAAACGGATCTGCTGGCGCGCGGCCTGATCGGATCGGGACTGCTCGATGCGTTCAAGGCGCGGGTGCTGCTGCGGGTGTTGCTCTCGGCCGGCGTTGACCGGCCCGCGATCACGGCCGCATTCGCCGGTGCCGCCGGCAGTTGAGGCTCAGGACGAGGCGCCGACTTCGAGGTCGAGGGCGACGGACTGCTCCAGCGGCACGGGCTTGAGTCCGAACGTGTGTTGGGCTGCGGACGAGTCCAGCACGAACGGCCGGCGGAACTGGTGCTGCGTCTCGCGCAGTTCACGCAACTGGGCACTGACCATTCCGGCCGTCCATACCACTGGCCGCGGCACGGAGTGAAGCTTGGACTTGGCGCCCAACTGGATCGCCGCCATGGCGGTGAGTTCGCGGACCGAGCAGGCCGGGGCACTCGGGACGTGCCAGGCACGGCCCCATGCCCGCTCGTCCAGTGCTCCGGTGACCAGGAGCGCGGCGACGTCGCGGACGTTGGTCCAGGTGTGTGGCGCGTCCAGATCGGCCGGCACGTAGGCGGCGCGACCCTTGCGCAGGGCGGGAGAGATCAGCGTAGTCAGCAGCGAGTTGCCGCCCAGGTAGTCGCTGCCGCGGGCCTCGAACGTGCGGATATGTCCGGTCTCGTGCAGGGCGAGCGCAGCACGCCACATCTGCGCCCGCACGCGTCCCTTCGTGCCGGTCGCGGCCATCGGGGTCGCCTCGGTCATCGGCCCGTCTACGATGCCGTAGACGTAGAGGTTGCTGGTAGTCGCAAGGACCGCGCCGCTGGATTCTGCGGCTGCGAGTAGGGCGTTCGCCACCGGCGGCCAGTCCTGCGGCCAGCGGTGGTACGGCGGGTTCACGCAGTTGTAGATCGCGGTCGCGCCAGCAGTCAACTCGCCGAGTCGGGTTGCATCCGATGCGTCGGCCGCGATGGGTTCGGTACCCGCGATGCCCGTACCGCGCCGGGTGATGACGCGAACCTGTTCGCCACGGCCCAGCAACTCACGAGCGACGGCGTTGCCGACAGGTCCGGCGCCGACGATGACGTGGCGTGTCATGTGATTCCTCTTTCGACCGAAGTTTGTTGTTGAGAGCACCGCTCTCTGAGCATAGAATGGTTCATCAAGATCTAAAAGTCAAGAGCGATGCTCTTGATAGAGCGCACTGCTCACGGATATGCGACACTCGATCACATGACCGAGCCACATCGTCCGTCGGCACGCGCTCGTGCCCGCACCGAAATGACCGATGACATCAAGCGGGCGGCTCGTGCGCGCCTGGCAGTTGAGGGGCCGAATCTGTCGCTGAGGGCAGTGGCCAGGGATATCGGCGTGGTCTCCTCAGCCGTCTACCGCTATTTCGCAAGTCGGGACGAGTTGTTGACGGCCCTCATTCTCGACGCCTATAACGACCTCGGTGAGTGCGTCGAGCAGGCCGAGGCAACTGTGGTCCGGAGGA
>JBDTDN010000414.1:0-10986 GCA_039923055.1 Jatrophihabitantaceae bacterium | reverse complement strand
CCACACTTGCTGGCGACGTTGACGACCAGTGTCGCCTTCGCGCCGGCCAGCGCGCCAAGCGTGGTGGCCTCACCGCCCAGGGTCGTGACCGGCAGGTTCAGTAGCTCGCTCATCGAGATCCTCACTTCGTGGCTGGCTGATAGACACCACACTAGTGAGGTCGGCCGCCGTCCTCAGCGCACGCCCCGTGGACGGAACTGGATGCTGATACGGGGGCCGCATGCGCGGGCACATTTGGGGATGGCATGCTCCCAGGTCCGCTGGCAGTCACCACCCATCACGATCAGGTCGCCGTGGCCGAGTTCGTAGCGCAGCGCGCGCCCACCGGACCTCGGACGCAGCAGCAGCGCCCGCGGTGCGCCGATGGAGACGATCGTGACCAAGGTATCGTCGGTGCGGCCACGGCCGATCGTGTCGCCGTGCCAGGCCACGCTGTCGTGCCCGTCGCGGTACAGGCACAGTCCGACGGTCGCGAACGACTCGCCCAGCTCCGACGCGTAGTACCGATCCAGCTCCGTTTTGGCCTGTTCCAGAACCGGATCGGGTAAGGTGTCCGCCTCGTCGTAGAACGCCAGCAGGCGCGGCACGGCGACGACCCGGTCATACATCTGCCTGCGTTCGGCATGCCACGGCACGCGCGGCAGCAGACGCTCGAACAGGCCGTCCGCGCCACCGAGCCAGTTACGCCGCACGTCGAGCCAGGCACCGGCACCGAGTCGGGCCCGGCGAATATCACCGGCGAGCGATGCGGGCCCGTGCCCCACCTCGTCGAACAGCGACGCCTGGAACGTCATCATCATGTCTGTAACGTAGCCTATTATCGTACTTTTGTTCTATGCCTCAGCCGCACCTGGGCGGAGTCTCAACTGCGCCACATCAGCGAAGACCCCGATGTAGGTCGATCGCCGATCACGACCCCAATCGGTAGGTTGAACGCATGGTTGCTCTGGTCGTAGCGGTCCTCGTGCTCGTCGTTGTCATGTCGATCCTCGGATGGGCGCTCTGGCTACTCATCAGTGCCGCCGTGGTCGGCGCGATCATCGGTGGTCTGGCCCGGCTTGCGATCCCCGGCCGTCAGGAAATCGGCATCTTCGCCACGATCGTCATCGGCTGGGTGGGATCGTTGATCGGCAGCCTGCTCGGCCGTCACCTGTTCCACGTCGGGACGTTCCTCACCGTGTTGTGCGAGATCGGCGTCGCGGCAATCCTCGTCGCGCTCGCGAGCAGCGGTGCGGGAAACGCCGTGGCGCACCGGAACTCCAGCCTGCGCTGGTGATCGTGCGGCATTGACTCCGTCGATTAAGACTCCGTCGATTAACTGAAACGTGTTCTAACTTCGGTACGCTCGCCGACATGTCTCGTATTGCAAGCGGCGGTGACGACGACCTCTCCGGCTGGTTGATACCCCGCCCACGGATGGCCAAGGCGGTCGGTGGGCTGGCCGACGCCGTCTACAACCACAGCGAACTGCCGCTGCGTATTCGCGAGATCGCGCGGATGCGGATCGCGGAGGACAACGAATGTGAAGTCTGTCGGCACACTCGCGAGGCGCAGGGCGAGGCCGAAGGGGCGGACGAGGCGTTCTATGCGCACGTTCTCGACTGGCGCGATTGGCCCGGCTACAGCGCGCGTGAGCAGATCGCGGCCGAGTTCGCCGAGCGCTTCGCGCAGAACCATCGCGGGCTTCGCGAGGACGACGACTTCTGGGCACGGGCTCACCAGCACTTCGGCGACGATGAGATCCTTGCCCTCGGCGTGTGCTGCAGCATGTGGCTGGGCAACGGGCGACTGATGCGAGTGCTCGACGTCGCACAGGCCTGCCACCTGGTTCTGCACGACAGCTAGATCCGAAGTCTTCCCATCGCCTCGTGACTGCGAATCACCCCAGATCGACTCGCACCGATCGTGGATCCGCTCCGTCGTGAAATAGCCTTGCACCATGGCGCTGTCTCCCGAGCAGTTCTACGACCACGCAGTTGCGGCCGCCGACAGCGAGCGGCGACTGCCCCTGTCCCGCATGACCGGGTGGGACATCAGCCCGTTCGAGCAGGACGGGCTGCGCGTCGCGCCGCTGCGGCCACCTGTGCTGCCCGAGCCGTCCCGGCACGGCGAGGACCCTTCGGCCTGTCAGTCCTGCCGCAACCGCGATGACGGAATCTGGTTCGACGATCACTGGCGGCTGACCCGGATCACCGGGGTCGGTACACCCCTCGTGCTGATGCTGCATCCTCGCGACCACTACGACCTGACGGATCTCACCGACGAACTCGCAGCAGAACTGGGCGTGCTGACGACCCACCTCGCCCGGCACATCCAGGCGCTCCCCCACATCTCGCGGGCGCACGTCTATCGCATCGGCGACGGCGGCGCGCATCTGCACGTGTGGCTCTTCGCTCGACCGGAGGGGCAGGCCCAGTTGTACGGGTCATGGCTGGTCGTATGGGACGACCTACTGCCCGAGTATCCGGCAGACATCGCCGATGCCGACGCGGTGACCGTGGCAGAGGCCCTAGTCGTCTCCTACGGTGGGCGACGATCAAACAGGTGAGCTAATGGAGGCAGGCGACGGCGAAGCGAGGCAACGGACGATGATCTCGGTCGCTGCAGCGGCGAGAATAAACACGAGTATCTTAGTAAAAAAGTCAGACGTCGATCGGAAGCCGTCATGAGTACCGTCACCTGTCCGGATGACCGCGGCGCGCTATGCCGCGCCAATGTGTTCGCTGGACCCGGCGTCCGGATCTCGGCAGCGCCATGACCCATACATCATCGTGCCCGCGCTAGGCGATGTGCTGGTTCGGAGCCGCGATGACATCGCCGACCGTGCGGACATCGTCGGGCTTGTGCGCGACTTCTACGGTCGTGCGTTCGCCGATGAGTTGCTCGGCCGGATCTTCGTCGATATCGCCCACATGGATCTCGAGGTGCATCTGCCGGTGATGTGCGACTTCTGGCAGACCGTTCTGTTCCACACCGGCACCTACCGGCGCAACGCACTACAGCCGCACCAGCGCCTTCACGCCCGCGCAAACCTGACTCCCGCGCACTTCGCACGCTGGCTCGAATTGTGGCGGGCCACCGTCGGTGACCGGCACGCCAGGCCCAAAGCGGAACTGGCAAAGCTGCAGTCCAGTCGCATCGCAGGAGCAATGGGCCGTCGCATCACCGGCACAACCCCTGCTGCAGCGGTGGCTCGCGGAGGTTCAGAACGCGGCGCACCCCATTGTTCGACGGATGCGCGGCCGGATGGTTTTCGTTGATGAGCACACCGAGCATCGGCGAACACGCCCCAGGTGATTTGGCAGAACTCGAGTCCGGATGGCAGGACGAGGTGCGCAGGCTCGCTCGCGAACGGGGCGCGGTCGTGCTGGCGCACAACTACCAGCGCCCGGAGATCCAGGACGTGGCCGACCATGTCGGTGACTCGCTCGGACTATCCCGGCTGGCTGCGAAGACCGACGCGGACACGATCGTGTTCTGCGGTGTCTACTTCATGGCCGAGACCGCGAAGCTCCTCAGCCCGGGCAAGACAGTGCTCATCCCGACCGCCGCGGCCGGGTGCTCGTTGGCGGACACGATCGATGCCGACCAGTTGCGAGCCTGGAAAGCCGAGAACACAGGCGCGGCCGTGGTTGCCTACGTGAACACCAGTGCCGCGGTCAAGGCCGAGAGCGACGTGTGTTGCACGTCGTCAAACGCCGTGCAAGTCGTGGCCGAGATCCCGGAACAGACCCCGATCCTGTTCCTGCCCGATCAGTTCCTCGGTGAGCACGTGCGCCGCCAGACCGGGCGACAGAACATGAAGATCTGGATGGGCGAGTGTCACGTCCACGCCGGCATCAGCCCGACTGACGTCCGGCAGATGGTTGCCAAGCATCCGGACGCCGAGCTGCTGATACACCCCGAATGCGGGTGCACCACCTCGACATTGTGGCTGGCCAGCACCGGCGAACTACCCGCCGACCGTACGCATGTCTTGTCGACCGGTGGGATGATCGCGGCCGCGCGTGAGATCACTGCACCCCGGACGTTGGTGGCCACCGAGGTCGGGATGCTGCACCAACTGCGCAAAGCGAACCCGAAGACGGAGTTCATTGCGATGAACGCCAACGCCTCGTGTCGGTTCATGAAGATGACGACGCCCCAGTTGCTCCTGCGGGCTCTGCGTGAGGGACGCGACGAGGTCATCGTCCCGGCAGAGATCGCCGACCGAGCACGTCAGGCCGTAACCCGCATGATCGCCGTCGGAGCCCCTGGGCGAGGCGAGTAAGGGCGCGGTGATTATCTCGTTAGGGACTCAGGATCGGGATGCAGTCCGAACTGCAGGACGCGTCTGGGTCCGCCAGACCAGGACCGCGGCGGTACAACACTGCGCGGGTGGGATCAATCGCGAGCATCTGCTCCCCCGCGCCGGGCACGTTGTGGGCGTCGCCGTCGATGATCAGGCTGTGTCCACCGGGCGCAGGCGGCGGCCACACCAAGCTCACCTGGCAGTACCCGCTCGCCGCTGATCCCGGCCAACTGCTCGGCGCGGGCACGATCAACAGACATCGGGCGTCATCGCACCGCACGGCGACGCTCCCACAGTGCGGCCGGTTCTCGGCTGTGACGGTCAGCAGGTACGGGTCGCCAGGGAATCGAGAGACCTGCTCCTGCACCTGAACCCACGCCTCGGACCTCATGCGGTCAGCCTCCACCGGTACGAATGCTCACCTGAGTCATGTCCGACATCGCGAGTTCTAGTTGGGTTCCAGGAGGGCTTCGATGCTGATGCGTGCCCCGGTGAACAGCCGGGAGATCGGGCACAGTGCGGCGGCTTCGTCGACGGCGCTTTGGAAGCCGTCCCCGTCGATGCCCTGGATCTGGGCTTTGACCAACAGTTGGGAGGAGGTGATGGTGGGCAGGCCGTCTACCTCATCGAGTGTGACGTTCGCTTCCACGTGCAGTTGCTGGGGCGGGGTGTGCCGCTCGCCCAGACGTAGTGCGAGTGCCATAGCGAAGCAGGAGGAGTGTGCGGCTGCGGCGAGTTCCTCCGGGCTGGTCAGGCCGCCGGGTTGTTCGGTGCGGGCGGCCCAGGTGACGTCCAGCCCGTTCAGGGCTTCACTGCCGGACATGATCTTCCCGCTGCCGCTGGCCAGTGGGCCGGTCCAGGTGGTGCGGGCGCTGCGTTGAGCGATGGTCATAATTTGCTCCTTACTGTTGCGACTAGCCGAGTGTGGCGGCGCGGTGGTGTCTGCAGGTCAGCCGGCGTGACGGCAGATGATCTGCAGCGGGGCCGGGGTGAGGCCGATCTGCACGCGGGAGATTCCGTAGTCGGCGGAGTCGAAACTGTGCATCCACCGGCACACTCGTTGCAGATCGGCCTCCTGGTCGGAGTGGATCTGAGCGGACTGGCCGGGGCGCAGCCGCAGCAGCCGCTCGATGCACAGTTGCGTTGCTCTCTGCGGCGGCAACACATCGAGCAGGATGAGTACCGGTTCATCCCCAGCGGGGAGCCAGTCCTGAGTTCCAGTGGCGAGATCGGCAGCGGCCGGCACAACCTCGGGTGCATCGGGCAGTTCGGCAAGGACCGCCTGTTCGCTGATGAGGTGGTGTTCGAGCACCGTCAGTGTCTGGTTGACCAACCGCGCCAGTTCCGTCAGCGGGCAGGATGCGCGCTCGAGTTGGTCCAGCTGATCGATCAACCCGTACAACTGCACGTGCTCTGTGCTCAACTCTGCAAAGGGGGCCGCCGCACCGTTGGGGTACAACAGGACTTCTTCGTCGGAGGCCTGCCGTAGTACCGCGGTCCGCAGGAACCCGGTCAGTCCGCGTAGTTCGGCCTCGGGCCAAGACCGTGCTGCGGCCAAGGTCAGAATCGGGGCCACCCGGCGGCGGCAATCGCGCAGCAGCAGGGCATGTTCGCCGGCCAAGGTACGGGCGTCAACTTCGGTACCCGGCCCAGCCTGGATGGTGTGCTGGAGGTTCGCCACAGCGTCAGTCATCATCGTCGACCCCTGTCGTTACCCCTGAGTTTATACGAATCCTTTCGGTAAAAATAGGGGCGGTGAGGACAGCCACAACTCAGCCGGAAAGGTAGAGGCGATGGTCAACTGGCCGTTGCCGAGGCAGACCGATGCAGCGACCGGATCAGATGTGCGAGCATCGCGGCGAACGTCAGCGCCCAGGCGGCGAGTCCGACCCAGCTTTCGTTGGCGCCGATGGCCTTGACGATGGGCAGATCGTCGGCCTGACCGAGGTAATGGCCGCCGACACCGTACATGCCGAGCGGGAACACCACACTCCACAGCGGAGCCTCGTAGCGCAGCGGAATCGAATGCACCACATGTCGCCAGATGCCGGCCGCGATCAACGGCGGGATCAGCCACGTCCCGAAAACCCAGAAGACGACTGACGTGCCGGCGATCAATCCGCGCGTGGCGTTGACCATCGGTGCGTCGGCCATCTGCACGATCCGGGCGCCGGCGACGACGGTGATTGCGGTAGCGCCCATGGACACCCAATACGGAGGCGTGAGATCGGCCGGGCGCAGTTCGTAGAGCAGCGAGCGTGCGCCGACGAAGACGGCAGCGGCGGCGTAGAGGAATACCCCGACAGACCAGCAGAACACCGCCAACAGCGCTAGTTCGCGGCGACCGGTTCGTACTGACGGTTCCAGGGCGGCCGCCAGCACGGCGATCGACTGGCTGGCGACCACCCAGATGAACCAGGTGCCGTTGGCGTACTGCAGGACCGGGCGGCGGGCGTGCCCGAGCACGGCCGTCCACGGAATGACATAGCCCAGCACGAGCCAGGCCAGCGACCCGGCGGTGAGCAGTACCAGTGCGACCTGGTGATGTCCGTCAATGGCCAGCCGGGTCCCGAAGACGTCGGTGGCGGCGACGAAGGTAAAGAATCCGAAAGCGCGGGCAGGATCGGCGAAGTCAGTTCGCGCCGCAGACCAGAACGCGATCAGCCGCCAACCGTAGGCAACGACGAGTACGGCATACTCGATGCCGGTCAGCCAAAGCAGCGTGACAGAAATCGGGTACGCGTGGTGGTTCTGCATGGCAATGGACACGATGCCGGTGGCCATCACCAAGGCGAAATAGCCCGGGTTCAGGGTTCGGACGGACTCACGCGCCCAGCCACCGGTCGCGGGCACCGGAAGCTGAACGCCCTTAGTACGGGGCACCGATCTTGCGCCATTTACGTCCGCCCGTACCGGGCTCGGCGGGATGGACGGCCTTGCGGCTTCGGTAGACGATGTACGGACGCCAGAGGTACCACAGCGGATAGCTCCAGGCATGGACAAGACGGGTGAACGGCCATAGCGCCCAGATCAGCCAGGCGGCGGTGGCGTGCAGTTGGTAGAGGAACGGGGCATGCGCTATCGCGGCGACGTCCGGCGAACCGGTGAACAGGCCGCGGAACCATGGCGCGACCGTTGTGCGGTAGTCGTAGCCGTGACCGAACATGTTGATCCCGATCGTCGGCACGATCCCGGTGACGATGATGACCAGCAGGAGCACGAGCGCGACGTAGTCCACCGGGTCGGTCGTCGCGCGCACCCGGGGTACGAACAGTCGCCGGACGGCCAGTACGACGACACCGCCGATGACCAGCACGGCGGCCAATGTTCCCGCCGCGGCGGAGAACCATCGGTAGATGTTCTCCGGGATGCCGACGGCTCTGGTCCAACTCTCCGGGATCAGCACTCCGATGACGTGCCCGCCAATCGCGGCGAAGGTGCCGTAGTGGAACAGCGGCGCACCCCACTTGAGTAGTCGTCGTTCTTGCAACTGGGTGGAACGGCTGGTCCAACCGAACTGGTCGTAACGCCACCGCCACACGTGGCCGACGACGAACACGCCCAGTGCGAGGTAGGGCAGGGCCACCCACCAGAGCATCTGCGCCGCGGTCGTGCTCATCGCGGCGCCAGCCCGGCAGCGGGCACCGACAGGTGTTCGGTTCCGGAAGCCGCGTTGCCGCCGCCGGCCCCGTAACCGGCGAGATATTCCGGTGGGGCGAACGGTTCGAGCCCAACCTCTTCCTGGGGTGGGCCCGCCTCCCATGCTTTGAGGACTTGCCCGATCTCCCGTCGTCCTAGCTTGGGAAGCGAGGCGCAGACACCGGTGACCACCGACGCGTACGGCGTCTCGGCCGCCACGAGGGCACGGCGCAGCAGTTCGAGGTCGGCACCATGTGCGTGCAGGAGTCGTTCCCCGCGCGGACACAGGTCTGCGAACTCGAGCACCATCGGGAGGTAGTCGGGCAGTTCGTCCTCGGTCGGGATGAAACCTGCGTCGCGGAAGGCGGTCTTGAACGTGACCATTGCCATGCCTCTGTTGCGGGTGTCGCCGTAGCGGTAGTAGGTCAGATACAGCGCACAGCGTCGGCGCAGGTCGAACGTCTCCACGTAGTGCTGGGCGACCGCGGTCGGCGGCGTGACCCGAAGCCACGCCAGGAACTCGCGCATTCCCTCGCGAGCCTGCCGCGGTGAGGTGTCGGCGGCGAACGTATCCAACTCGTCCAACCCGTCGAACAATGCTGTCGTCGGGTACTGCAGCAGTACGGAGGCCAGCTTGAAGGTCTTGTTCACGGCTCGTCCCGCGGGCTGGGCTGACTCAGGACGTTCAGTGAGGTCCGGCCTTCCGGACTCCACGAGGGTTGCCGCGCAGTGATGCCGTGTGGTCCAGGTCGTCCGCCGCCGCCCATGCCCGGACCGCCGTCGGTGTCCAGGCTGCAGAACAGTTGCTCATGCTGACCCATCAGCGCACCGGCATCCTCGGCGTGGGCCTTGGGGATCACGTAGCGATCGTCGTACTTGGCGATCGCGAGCAACCGGTACAAATCGTCGAGCTCTTCCAGACTCGCATCCACGGTCGAGGTGAGCTTCTCGTTCGGGACCAGACCGAGTTGGCCGGCGCGCTGGATCGCGCGGACCACCGCAAGCTTGCGCAGAACCAGTTGCACCGTCTCGGTCTTGCCCGCGGTGAACAGGCTGGCCAGGTATTCGATCGGGATCCGCAGCGAGTCGATGGTGGCGAACACCTGGTCCGGATCGGCGTCGTCGTACCCAGCCGCATGCACGATGTCCGACACCGGTGACAGCGGCGGGATGTACCAGACCATCGGCAGCGTGCGGTACTCCGGATGCAGCGGCAGCGCGACGCGGTGCCGCACCGCCAGTTCGTACACCGGCGAGCGACGGGCCGCCTGCATCCAGTCGTCCGGAATGCCTTGCTCGGCTGCTGCGGCCTGGACCTCGGGGTCCTCAGGGTCGAGGAAGACCGACATCTGCGCCTCGTAGAGATCCTGCTCGTCGGGCGTCGTGGCGGCGTCCAGAACCTTGTCCGCGTCGTAGAGGATCAGACCCAAATAGCGCAACCGCCCGACGCAGGTCTCGGAGCAGATCGTCGGCTGACCGGCCTCGATGCGCGGGACGCAGAACGTGCACTTCTCGGCTTTGCCGGTGCGGTGGTTGAAATACACCTTCTTGTACGGGCAGCCGGAGACACACATCCGCCAGCCCCGGCACTTGTCCTGGTCGACAAGGACGATGCCATCTTCCTCGCGCTTGTAGATGGCTCCCGAGGGACAGGAGGCGACGCAGGATGGGTTCAGGCAGTGTTCGCAGATGCGCGGCAGGTAGAACATGAACACCTGCTCGAACTCCATCTTGACCTTGTCCTGCAGGCTGGCGAGGTTCGGGTCGCTCATCGCGGTCTCGGGCGCTCCGGCGAGGTCGGCCTCGAAATTGCTGCCCCAGTTGACCTTCATGTCCTTGCCGGTGAGCGCGGAGATCGAGTGGACGCTGGGGTTGCGGGTACCCAGCGGGGCCTGGATCAGCGTCTGGTAGTCGTACGTCCACGGGTCGCCGTAGTCCTCGATGGTGGGCAGGTCGGGATTGAAGAAGATGGTGAGCAGCTTGCGTAGCCGCCCGCCGGCTTTGAGTTGCAGGCGGCCCTTGCGGTCCAGGGTCCAGCCGCCGTGCCACTGCTCCTGGTCCTCGTAACGCTTCGGGTAGCCGACGCCAGGCTTGGTCTCGACGTTGTTGAAGTAGACGTACTCGGTGCCCGGCCGGTTGGTCCACACCTGCTTGCAGGTCACCGAGCAGGTGTGGCAGCCGATGCACTTGTCGAGGTTCATCACCATCGACATCTGCGCCATGACCCTCATTTGAATTCGACCTCCTGCGCGCGACGACGGATAACGGTGATCTCATCACGCTGGTTACCGGTCGGTCCGTAGTAGTTGAACCCATAGGACAACTGGGCGTACCCGCCGATCATGTGCGTGGGCTTGACCACCAACCGGGTGAGGGAGTTGTCGCCACCGCCGTGCCAGCCGGAGACCTCGGACTTCGGAGTCATCAGGTGCCGGTCCTTCGCGTGGTACATGTACACGGTTCCCTCCGGCATTCGATGGGTGACCACCGCACGGCACGCGACCACGCCGTTGCGGTTGTAGGCCTCGATCCAGTCGTTGTCGCCCACCGCGATCTTCGCGGCGTCCACCGGGCTCATCCAGATCACCGGCCCGCCGCGGAACAGCCGCAGCATGTGCAGGTTGTCCTGGTATTCCGAGTGGATCGACCACTTGGAGTGCGGGGTCAGGTACCGCACGGTGATCTCCGGTCGCCCGTCCTCACGCAGCCCTTGCTCGCCGAAGTGCCGCACATAGTCCAGTGGCGGGCGATAGGTCGGCAACCCCTCCCCGTACTCGGCCATCCAGTCGTGGTCGAGGAAGAACTGCATCCGGCCGGTAAGCGTGTGCCAGGGCTTCTTGCGTTCGACGTTGACGACGAACGGCGAGTAGCGCCGGCCACCGCTCTCGCTGCCCGACCACTCCGGCGAGGTGATCACCGCCCTCGGCTGGACCTGGGTGTCGGCGAAGCTGATCCGCTCACCGGCCCGCTCCTCGGCCAGGTCGGCCAGCGCCACGCCGGTGCGCTCCTCCAGATCACGCCAACCCTGCACGGCGACCTGTCCGTTGGTGGTGCCC
>JBDTDN010000413.1:0-4382 GCA_039923055.1 Jatrophihabitantaceae bacterium | reverse complement strand
CCATCCCGATGATGAGGCGGTACTCACCGGTGGGACTATGGCCCGCCTTGCCGCAGAGGGACACCGGGTAGTTCTGGTGACGGCGACCGCTGGTGAGGCAGGCTTGGTCTCCACTGAGCTGGCCGCGACCGAACCGCTGGGCGAGCGTCGACGGCGAGAACTGGACCGGGCGGCGACCGTCCTGGGCTGTGCACGGGTAGTCGTGCTCGGCTATGCCGACTCCGGTATGGCGGACCGGCCACACGATGTCGCCAATATGTTCTCGACAGTTGCGGTCGAGGACGCTGCGCGCCGCCTCGCGCAACTGTTGACGGCCGAACAGGCCGACGTGCTCACCATTTACGACCCCGCTGGGGGCTACGGCCACCCTGATCACATTCAAGTTCACCGCGTCGGGCAGCGCGCGGCAGAACTTGCCGGCACGCTCGTACTGCTGGAGGCCACCGTGGATCGCCGGGCGCTTCAGCGAGCGCTCCGGGTGATCAGCTGGGCCAGGCCGAGCTCGCCCGAACTCAACCCGTCGAGCTACAACGAGCGTTACAGCGACCCCAGCCGGATAACTCACCGTGTCGATGTCAGCGGTTACCTGCTCCAAAAACGCGGCGCGATGCAGGCCCACCTCAGCCAGAGCACCGCGGATGACGGCACCCGAACCCTCGGCTGGTTCCTGCGACTACCCCAGCCGCTGTTTCGTCTGGCATTCGGGCGCGAATGGTTCGTCGAACATCACCGCACGGCCGGCCAACCGCCGTTGGATGACATCCTCGCGAGCTTGCGACAGCGACGCTGATCAGGCGCGGCCTACGCTGAGCCGATGAGCCTGCCGGTTATCGGGGTGCCGGCGCACGAACGAGCAGTGGCCGTTCTACGGGCCAGCTACGGTGCTCTTGCCCCAGATGTACCGGTACGGCTAGCCAAGCGAACCTCGAACCTGTTCCGTCCACGCGAGCGAGTCGAAGCGGGCCTGGACGCGCGCGCCCTCGATGCGGTGATCAGCATCGATCGGCAGGCCCGGACCGCGGATGTGCAGGGCATGTGCACCTACGAGCATCTTGTGCAGGCCACCGTTGCCTGCGGGCTGATGCCACTGGTCGTTCCACAGCTACGGACGATCACCATCGGCGGCGCGGTAAGCGGGCTGGGTGTCGAATCGTCCTCGCTGCGCAATGGTCTGCCGCACGAATCGGTGCTGGAAATGGACATCCTCACCGGCAGCGGGGAGATCATCACCGCGAGCCCGGACCAGCACATCGACCTGTTCGCCGCATTCCCCAACTCCTACGGCACCCTCGGATATGCGGTGCGTCTGCGGATCCGCCTCGAACCGGTCGCCGCGTTCGTGGCGTTGCGGCACGTCCGTTTCGACGAACCGGACGATCTGGTCGCAGCGATCGCGAGCATCGCCGAGACCGGTGCCTGGCTCGGCGAGCAGGTCGACTTCGTAGACGGGGTCATGTTCAGGCCGGCCGAGTCCTATCTGTGCCTGGGGCGTTGGGCCGAGCATGGACCGGCGAGCGACTATAAAGGTCAGCAGATCTACTACCGCTCGATCAGAGAGCGTGAGCGCGACTGCCTAAGCACGCAGGATTACGTGTGGCGCTGGGACACCGACTGGTTCTGGTGCTCGGCGGCGTTCGGAGCGCAGCAGCCGCTTGTACGCCGACTCTGGCCTCGACGCTACCGGCGCAGCGATATCTACCACCGCATCATCGGCTGGGAGAACCGTTATGGCGTCGTGGCGCGGGTGGATCGCTGGCGCGGCAGGCCCGGCCGTGAGCGTGTCGTGCAGGACGTCGAGATCCCCTTGGAACGCACAGCTGAGTTCCTGGAGTGGTTCGTCCGTGAGGTGCAGATGACGCCGGTCTGGCTGTGCCCGCTCCGCTCACGTCGACCATGGCCGCTGTACCCGCTGGAGCCCGGCCGAGTGTACGTAAACATCGGTTTCTGGGGCACCGTACCGATCCGGGACGGCGCCGGCGACGGGCAGGTGAACCGGGCCATTGAGCGGGCAGTGGAAGAATTCGGCGGTCACAAATCGTTGTACTCAGACGCCTACTACGACCGGCAAAGATTTGACGCGCTGTACGGCGGCGCGGCGTGGGCCGACGCGAAAGCTCGGTACGACCCAGACGGCAGACTGACGGGCATGTACGAAAAGGTGGTGCAACGGCGATGACGATCGCGGATCTGGTGCAACTGGTCACCGACGGGCAGCCGCCGATGCGGGTACAGGCTTTCGATGGCAGCACCATCGAGGGCACCGACCCGCGTCTGACCCTGAATCTGCGCAACGAACGGGCGCTGCGGTACCTGATCACCGCCCCCGGTGATCTGGGCATGGCCCGCGCCTACGTGTCCGGCGACCTCGAACTGATCGGTGCCCACCCGGGTGATCCCTACCCCGCGCTGCGCGCGCTGGCCAGTTGGCAGTTCCGGCGGCCGCGAATCGGACAGCTCCCACGCCTGGTTGCCGACGTCGGTCTCGCCCGGCTGCTGCCACCGGCACCGCCCCCGCAGGAAGCGCTACCACGGTGGCGCCGCACGGTCGAGGGCCTGCGGCATTCATACCAGCGCGACGCCAGCGCTATTAGCCGTCACTACGACGTGTCCAACGAGTTCTACCAGTACGTTCTCGGCCCTTCGATGGCCTACACGTGCGCGGTCTACGCCAAGGACAATCTCAGCCTGGAGCAGGCTCAGGAGGAGAAGTTCGACCTCGTCGCCCGCAAGCTGGCGCTCGGACCGGGCATGCGGCTGCTGGACGTCGGCTGCGGCTGGGGTGGGATGGCCCGGCACGCGGCACAGCACTACGGCGTCAACGTCGTCGCCGTCACCTTGTCCAAAGCTCAAGCCGACTGGGCGGCCGCAGACATCGAGCGCCACAGCCTGTCGGCACAGGTACGCATCGTGCACAGCGACTACCGCGACGCGCCCGGCGCTGGCTATGACGCGATCAGCTCGATCGGACTTCTCGAACACGTCGGCGTGGCCAACTACGACTCGTACTTCAGGTTCCTGCGTGGCAAGCTCCGCGACGGCGGTCGGCTACTGAACCACTGCATCACCCGCCCGGACAACTTGGGCAGTGCGCTGCCAGGGGCATTCATCGACCGTTACGTCTTCCCCGACGGGGAGCTCACCGGCGTCGGCACCATCATCAGCCAAGCGCAGAACGCTGGTCTGGAAGTGCGGCACGAGGAGAACCTACGCGAACACTACGCCTTGACGCTGCAGGCATGGTGCGCCAACCTCGTCACAAACTGGGACTGCTGCATCAGCGAGGTGGGCGAGGCTACGGCCCGCGTCTGGGGCCTGTACATGGCCGCTTGCCGTCTAGGTTTTGAAACCCGCAACGTCGAACTGCACCAAGTCGTTGCCGTCAAAACGACCGCTGATGGCAACGCCACCTTCCCGCTGCGTCCGGCCTGGTAGTCGAGTGAGCTCTCATCTGCCGGCCTTTGCGCGCGATTGGATCGGACGTCGCCTGTGGGCGCTGTCCACCACCGCATCCGGGTCCGGCCTTGCCGGGATGTCCGTCATCCCGAAGAAACTACGAATGCCACTCGCCCGGACCGGTTTGGACCCGATTCCTGAGCTCGGGATCAGGCGTCGTGCAGAGCCGGTGGCCAAGCTCAGTCGTGTGCTCGGGATGAACGTGTGGCTGGTAAGCGGCTACGAGCAGGCGCGGACGGTGCTCAGCGACACCAGGAACTACAGCACCGATATCAGGGCGCTGGCCGGGACCGGCGTCGATTCGATCGGCGGTCTCGGATTTACCGACCCGCCGGAGCACACCCGCCTCCGGAGGTTTCTGACGCCGGAGTTCACCGGCAGGCGTCTGGAGGCGCTGCTGCCCCGGATCCAGCGCATCGTCCACGACCGCCTGGATGTCCTGCAGTCAGGCAGTGAGGTCGTCGACTTCGTGTCCGGGTTCGCGTTCCCGGTGCCGTTCCTGGTGATCTGTGAACTACTCGGTCTCCCGGTCGAGGACCGTGAGCAGTTCCGACAGCTTGGACGGGCCCGCTTCGATGTCGCAGCTGGAGGCGCGGGGACCTTCGGTGCGATGTCGCAATCCCGCGAGTTCCTGCTGGAGGCGGTCCGAAAGCAGCGCCGGCAACCGGGGGACGGGCTGCTCGGCTCCTTGCTGCGTTCTGGCGGCGATGAGCTGGACGACCTTACCCTCGCGGGCCTGGCCGACGGCGTGTTCACCGGCGGCTATGAGACTTCGGCAAGCATGCTCGCGCTGGGCACGTTGGCGTTGCTGCAGAATCGCGAGTCACTCCGACATATGAATGAGGACGAAGCCAGCGCGGGCGCGGTCGTCGAGGAACTGCTGCGCTACCTCAGCGTCGTACAGATCGCCTTCCCGCGATTTGCCCGCC
>JBDTDN010000412.1:0-3691 GCA_039923055.1 Jatrophihabitantaceae bacterium | reverse complement strand
GTCGATACCGCTACGTCGAGTTCGACATGCTGCAAGGCCCCTGGCCCGAGCAGATTCCGGAGGCGCTCGACGCGATCGTGACCTCTCTGTGCGTGCATCACCTCCCCGATGATCGCAAACAGTCCCTGTTCGGCGAAATTCTCGACCGGCTCAAGCCCGGCGGCTGGTACCTGAACTACGATCCGGTGATCGCCGAGGACCCGGACGTGGAGGCCACCTGGCAGCGGGTCAATGACCGCCTGGACCCCGAAGCGGCCCACAAGCGGCAACATCGCTCGAGCCAGGAGCAGGCTCGGCATGAGAACCACGTCAGGTACATGATTCCGCTCGCTCGGCAAGTGGACTATCTGCGCTCGGCAGGGTTCGTGGGCGTCGACGTGTACTGGAAGCACCTGGAGAACGTGATCTACGGCGGTAGTCGGCCCCACTGAGCGCGCAAACCGAACTACCGCTCAGCGTCGAGGTAGTACCAGCGGCCGTGCTCGCGGACGAAACGAGACCGCTCGTGGAGTATGCGAACCTCGCCAGGAGCTGCTACATACGTCGCGCGGAACTCGACGAGGCCGGTCACGTCCTCCACCGAGCCGCCGACCACGTCCACGATCTGTAATCCCCGCCACCGCGGGTTGTTCTCTAGGTCGATCGCTACCGGACGCGTCGAGTGATGCCAGCAGGCAAGCAGCCACCCGGCGTCCGCGTCACGAAACGCCTCGAACCGAGACCGCATGAGTTCCTCAGCCGTCGACGGCCACGCTCGATCATCC
Organism: Jatrophihabitantaceae bacterium; assembly: GCA_039923055.1. Taxonomy (GTDB): domain Bacteria; phylum Actinomycetota; class Actinomycetes; order Mycobacteriales; family Jatrophihabitantaceae; genus DASXYU01. The sequence goes on along the minus strand of JBDTDN010000412.1, from coordinate 2,927 downwards.
ACCGCAACATTCTTGCCAAACCCGATGCTCAGCGCGATCCAGAACCGTCGATGGCGAGTACCACCGGATGACCACGACGGTGCGCATCAGAATTGGGTTATCCCGATAGCAGGCCGTCTGAGCGAGCAGATCCGCATGACGGCGAGACCGCTGGTTCCGGTCTGGGCAGGATCATCGCGAGGACGGGCTCTTCGGACTCAGGGAGCCACTCGGGGCGAAACCGTCCGATCTCCTGCCAGCCCCGGCGCAGGTAGAGGTTCACCGGCTCGAGGTGCCCGGCCACAACGTCCAGCACTGGCGCCCCGCCGTCAGCAAGTGCCCGCTGTGTGGCACGGGCGAGCAGCGCTGAACCGATGCCGCGTCGCGACAGGCGACGATCGGCGTACAGGACGCTGATACAGCGCAACTCCGTGATCGGCACGCCGTGCGCGGTCGCCCACATCTTCCCAAGTTCGTCGCCCGCGACTGATTGGATCGCGACGTGGCCGACAACGTGGCCGCCCAGTTCGGCAACCCATGCCTCACGCTCGCTGGAACGACGGAGGAAGTGCTCGGGTGCGTGATCTGGCGGCCACCGGAACGGGTACTGCGTCTCAGCCTGCTGCCTGGCGAGAATGTCGATCAGCGCCGGCAGATCGGCGGCACACCGGGGTCGGGTCAACACATCGGGCACGAGCCGAGTGTAGGAGATCGCGCTCGCTCCACAGAAGCGCAACGATTGGGTGGCTGATCTGGTACCCGTACCGAGTTCAGGACGACCACTCGCCGAGGTGGCCAGTCGTCAAGTGCGCCAACCCAGGTCATTCCGACTGAACCGCTAACCGTGCAGCTTTCCCTTGGCGTGCGGGGCTATTCCACGCTCCATCTCGCGGCGGGCGTCCTGCTCGGCGAGGTCGTGCCGCTTGTCCCAGGTCTTCTTTCCACGGACCAGCGCAAGTTCGACCTTCACCCGGCCGTCGTTGAAGTACATCGATAGCGGCACCATGGACAGTCCGCCCTCGCGCACCCGCAGTTCCCATTTCAGAATCTCGACGCGGTGCATCAGAAGCTTGCGCTTACGGCGGACCGCATGGTTCGTCCACCCACCCATCGCGTACTGGGCGATGTGCAGGTTGTACATCCACACTTCGTGGTCATCAACGGTCGCGAAGGCCTCCGACAGCGATGCGCGACCCAACCGGAGACTCTTGACCTCGTTGCCCACCAGCGCGATGCCCGCCTCAATCGTGTCGAGCACAACGTAGAGGTGACGGGCGCGCCGGTTCGTGGCGATGGCCTTTCGTTCACGTTCCTTCGTCACCGCTCTGACGCTAGTCGGGCGTCAGGCTGATGGCGCCCGATCAACGCGTCGCAGGAGAGAATCAGGTTGAAGCGGGCCGACGGCGCTGACGGCGATGACGGGTTCGCCCGCCTCGTCGCTGGCGGCGAGGTCGATGCTCGCGATGATGCCCCAGTCGTGATCTGCCTCCGGGTCGTCGAACACCTGACGTACCAGCCACTGCGTAGAAGTGCGCTCGACGTGCAGCAGCCCCGGGTTGCGCGCGTCGGCGTCGGTGGGCAGCCGGTCGTATTCGGCGCGGTAGCCCTCGATCGCTTCCCGCCAACGGTCGGCAGTCCACCCGGTAGCCGCATCGAGTTCGCCGAGTTCGCCGTAGCGCCCCAGCGCCGCCAGTTCCACTCGCCGGAACAGTGCGTTGCGGACAAGAACGGTGAACGCACGGACGTTCTTGGTCAGCGACACCGGAACTGCGACGCTGGCCATGGAGTCGACCGCATCAGGCGAATTTCCAGCAGTGAGCTGTTCCCACTCATCCAGCAGGCTGGAGTCGACCTGACGCACCAGCGCGCCGAGCCACTCGGTGATGTCGTCCAGTTCCTCAGTACGAGCGGCGTCGGGGACAGAGGAATGCAGCGTGCGGTAGGCGTCTGATAGGTAACGCAACACCAGTCCCTCACTGCGGACCAGACCGTAGAACGACACGTACTCAGTGAAGGTCATCGCACGCTCCCACATGTCGCGCACGACCGACTTGGGGGCGAGTTGATCCTCTGCCAGCCACGGATGGCCCTGGCGATAGATCGCGAATGCGGCGTTGAGCAGTTCGACCAGCGGTTGCGGATGCGTGACCTCCTCCAGCAGTTCCATCCGCTCGTCGTACTCGATGCCGTCGGCCTTCATCTCCGCGACGGCTTCGCCACGAGCCCGGAACTGCTGCGCGCGAAGGATCTGTCGCGGATCCTCGAGCGTTGCCTCAAACACCGTCACGACGTCGATGGCGTAACTGTCGGACTCACGGTCAAGCAGATCGAGCGCGGCCAGCGCGAACGTCGACAGTGGCTGGTTCAACGCAAAATTCAATGGCAGGTCGGCGGTGAGTCGCACGGTGCGCCCGGTCCCGTCGGGCACGTCTAGGCGCTCGATGACGCCGGCAGTGAGAAGGGCTCGGTAGGCACGTATCGCGGCGCGGACCTGCGTGCGCTTGACAGTGAAAGTGCTGTGATTGCTGAGAATCAGATTCCACATTGAGCTGAACGCGTCCCCCGGTCGGGCGATAATGTTGAGGACCATCGCCGGCGTGACTGCGAACTGCGGAACGAGCGCCTCGGGCTCCGCGGTCTGCAGCCGCTCGTGGGTGTTCTTGCCCCACGACACGAAGCCCTCGGGTGGCTTCTTACGGACGATCCGGCGCTTCTTCTTCTCATCGTCGCCGGCACGGGCGAGTAGCCGGGTGTTCTCGACCTCGTGGTCGGGTGCCTGGACGACGACAGTCCCGGCCGTGTCGAATCCGGCACGACCGGCCCATCCGGCGATCTGGTGGAACTCGCGCACCTGTAGTTGCCGCTGCCGTACGCCGTCGTACTTGCTCAATGCCGCGAATACCACCGTGCGGATCGGGACGTTGATGCCGACGCCGAGTGTGTCGGTG
>JBDTDN010000411.1:0-4236 GCA_039923055.1 Jatrophihabitantaceae bacterium | reverse complement strand
GCTTCTCATCCGGCGCGTACGCCCAGAATTCGGTACGGACCCGCTCGTGCATGCGCTCGGCAAATGCCTCGGCCAGCCGGTCCGCGATCGACTCGAGCAGGATCGCATTGTAGTCGTCCAGTTCTGCCTTGAACTGCATGATCTTCTCGGTCGCACCCAGCCCGGCGGTAACGGCGAAGGCCCCGACGTAGTCGTGCAGTTCGGTGTCTTTCGGTGCTACGTAGTCGGCGAGCGAACGGTGCGGGATGCCCGGGCGGTGCTCGGTCTGCTGACGCACCTCGTGCAGGGTCAGCAGTACCTCGGCCCGGTTCTCGTCAGTGTAGATCTCGATGTCGTCGCCGCCGACCCGGTTGGCCGGGAACAGCCCGAAGACGCCGTTCGCCCTGAGCCACTTGTGTTCGATCGCCTGATCGAGCAGTCGCTGCCCGTCGTCCCACAGTTTGCGGGCGGTCTCGCCCGACACCGGGTTGTTCAAGATGTCGGGGAACTTGCCCTTCATCTCCCAAGCGTTGAAGAACGGTTGCCAGTCGATGTACTCGCGCAACTCACTCAGCGGATAGTCCTCGAATACCCGGATGAATTGGGTCGCCGACTTCGGTTGGACGCCCTCGACGTGCATCTCCGGTGCCTGCTGCGCGAGCATCCGCGGGCGTGGCGGGTGGTAGTCGGTCCAATCGATCGGCGTGCCGTTGGCGCGGGCGTCGGCAATCGGCAGGATGACCTTGGCGTCGTTACGGGCCGCGTGTCGCTCGCGCAAAGAGTCGTAGTCTTCCTTGATCCCAGCCATCAGCGCCGGTCGCTGCTCGTCCGACAGCAACGCGGCGACGACCGGTACCGAGCGGGACGCGTCCTTCACCCAGATCACCGGGCCGTGGTATTTCTTGTCGACCTTGACGGCGGTGTGCGCGCGGGAGGTAGTGGCTCCGCCGATCAGCAGCGGGATCTCAAAGCCCTGCCGCTCCATCTCGGCGGCGACGTTGACCATCTCCTCCAGCGACGGGGTGATCAGCCCGGACAATCCGATGGCGTCGGCACCCTTCTCCTTGGCAGTGTCCAGAATCTTCTGCGCCGGCACCATCACGCCCAGGTCGATGACGTCGTAGTTGTTGCACTGCAGCACGACGCCGACGATGTTCTTGCCGATGTCGTGGACGTCGCCCTTGACCGTGGCCATCACGATCAAACCGTTGCTGCGTCCTGCGTCCTCCGGCGACTTTCCCGCCTCGATGAACGGGATCAGGTGTGCGACGGCCTTCTTCATCACGCGCGCCGACTTGACTACTTGGGGCAGGAACATCTTGCCTGCACCGAACAGGTCACCGACGACGTTCATGCCGGCCATCAACGGTCCTTCGATGACCTCGATCGGTTGGCCGCCGCGGGCATCGATCAGCAGGCGCAGTTCTTCCGCATCGAGTTCGGCGTAGTCATCGATGCCCTTGACAAGGGCATGTGTGATCCGTTCGCCGACCGGCAGTTGTCGCCACTCGTCGTTCGCTGCCTCGATCTTCTTGCCGTCGCCGGCGAACTCGGTCGCAATCTCCAGCAGTCGTTCGGCCGCGTCTGGCCGCCGGTTGAGCACCACGTCCTCGATCCGCTCGCGCAACCGCTCGTCGACCTCGTCGTAGACGATCAAGGCGCCAGCATTGACGATGCCCATGTCCATGCCCGCAGTAATCGCGTGATACAGGAAGACCGCATGGATCGCCTCACGGACGGCGTTGTTGCCGCGGAAGGAGAACGACACGTTCGAGACGCCGCCGGAGATCATCGCGCCAGGCAGGTTCGCCTTGATCCAGCGGGTGGCCTCGATGAAGTCGACGCCGTAATTGACGTGCTCCTCGATCCCGGTGGCCAGGGCGAAGATGTTCGGATCGAAGATGATGTCCTCGGCCGGGAAGCCGACCTCGTCCACCAGGATCCGGTACGCGCGCTCGCAGATCGACTTGCGCTTGTCGAGGTTGTCCGCCTGGCCCTCTTCGTCGAAGGCCATCACGACTATCGCCGCACCGTATTTGCGGCACAGCCGGGCTTGGTCGCGGAACTTCTGTTCGCCCTCCTTCATCGAGATCGAGTTGACGATCGGCTTGCCCTGCACACAGCGCAACCCCGCCTCGATCACCTCGAACTTGGACGAGTCGATCATGACGGGCACCCGGCTGATGTCCGGCTCGCTGGCAACCAGTTTGACGAAGCGGTCCATCGCCGCGACGCCATCGATCATGCCCTCGTCCATGTTGATGTCGATGACTTGGGCGCCGTTCTCGACCTGCTGGCGGGCCACTGACAGCGCGGCGCTGTAGTTGCCGTCGCGGATCAGGTTCCGGAACTTGGTCGAGCCGGTGATGTTCGTACGCTCGCCAACGTTCACGAACAGCGACTCCGGCGTGATCGCCAGGGGCTCCAGGCCGGACAACCGGCAGGCGATTGGGCGCTCCGGGGGAACCCGGGGTGTGACCTGCGCGACGGCCGCGGCCATCGCGGCGATGTGCTGCGGCGTCGTACCGCAGCAGCCGCCGAGGATGTTCAGTAGGCCGCTCTCGGCGAACTCGCGGACGATCGCCGCAGTCTGCTCAGGCTGTTCGTCGTACTCGCCGAACGCATTCGGTAGGCCGGCGTTCGGGTAACAGGAGACGAAGCAGTCTGCGATCCGAGAGATCTCCGCCAGGTACGGTCGCATCTCGGCGGCCCCGAGAGCGCAGTTCAGTCCGATCAGCAATGGCTTGGCGTGGCGCACGGAGTTCCAGAAGGCCTCGGTGACCTGCCCGGAGAGAGTACGGCCGGAGGCGTCTGTGATCGTGCCGGAGATCATGACCGGCCAGCGTCGGCCCCGCTGTTCGAACAGCGTTTCCAAGGCGAAGATCGCGGCCTTGGCGTTCAACGTGTCGAAGATCGTCTCGATCATCAGCACGTCCGCGCCACCGTCGACCAGCCCGTTCGCCTGCTCCAGGTACGCCTCGACCAACTCCATGTAGCTGACGTTGCGGGCGCCCGGGTCGTTGACGTCCGGCGAGATGGACGCGGTGCGGTTGGTGGGGCCGATCGAGCCGACAACGAAGCGTGGACGGCTCGGGTCGGCGGACTCGAACTCATCGCACGCCGCGCGGGCCAGCCGCGCTGATTCGATGTTGAGCTCGTACGCAAGCTCCTGCATTCCGTAGTCGGCCAGGGAGATCTTCTGCGCGTTGAACGTGTTCGTCTCGATCAGGTCCGCGCCGGCGTCCAAATATGTACGGTGGATGCCGAGGATCGCGTCAGGCTGCGTCAGGGTCAGCAGGTCGTTGTTGCCCTTGAGGTCACTGGGCCAATCAGCAAAGCGTGCACCGCGGTATTCAGCCTCGTTGAAGGTGTGCCGCTGGATCATCGTGCCCATCGCGCCGTCGAGTACGAGGATCCGCGAGCGGAGCAGCTCGGTCAGCGCGGAAGTGGTATCGGGGCGGACAGACGGTGTTCCGGGCACAGCAGCATCCTCTAGATCGACGACAGGGGTGTCGGAAGTCCAGCATGCGGCGGGCTCGCCTGTGCCTTGCGGATTTCTCGAGTGGCCTGTCCAGTGTCTCACCTATGAGCGGAATTTGCAGGCTGATAGCGGTTCGGCACAGCGCGCGCGGCGCTCAGCCGGACTTCTGCAGTTGCGCCACGATGTCCTGCAGGCCGAGTTTGCGAGCGCACTTGGCAACGACAGTGCGGGTGGCACGGGGCAGTCGTCTGACCAGAGGCAGGAGCACGGGCCACAGTTGCGCTTCAGTCGCCACCTGCACGATCTGCCGGATCGTGTCGGGGCGTTGGAGCTGTTCCAGGTCCGCGAAGCGCTGCAGGACATCGGCGGACATCGAGGCGGTCATCGGCAGCAGGGTGTCCCATGCCTGCGACTGGTCTGCGGCGGTGACGAGCGCGGCAAGGACGTCGTCGGGCTGCGCGATCACGATTTCACCCAGCTCGTGCCGGTGCCGCTCGTTCAGGTGGCTGAGCAGGTCCAATGCTTCTGGCTAGAGGCGGTCCGTGTGCGCGGCGTCGATGAGATCGCTCAATCGGTCGTGGGCAAGGTCGGCCAAGGCGTCCAGCCGGTCCTTGTCCTCCAGGACGAACGCGATGCGCAGGAGGTCGGCTGCGTCGATCGCCTCCACCGCCGGGCCAAGGGTGGCCTCGGGCAGGTAGCCGACGAACCTGCCCATCGTCACGTAGTCGCCGCGACCCACGAGCTCGCGCCCGACTGCGACGACGGTGTCGGCGGGC
>JBDTDN010000410.1:0-8586 GCA_039923055.1 Jatrophihabitantaceae bacterium | reverse complement strand
GGACGATGTGCTGGCACGCATTTTGGCGCGCGAGCAGGCACGTTAGCCTTGCAAGCTCAGCCGCGCAGGCTCGCATCGAGCAGGCACGCCCATTGCCGCCCGATACCGGCGCGCCGGGCACCGTCGTCGGTGAGCAGGTTCGCCAGCCCCAACCCGCGCGCCAGATCGAGGGTGGCCTGCACGCTCTCGCGAGCGCCGGGAACCGACTCGTCGACGCCCAACAGCTCAACTAGGACCCGGTGGATTTCACGTCCTATCCGTGCCTCGAGCGGGATGACCTGTTCCCGCAGCGCGGGTTCGGCCGCTGCTGCGATCCAGAGTGCGAGTGCGGCCCGGAACGTCTGGCCGGTGAACAGCGAGAAGACCAGTTCGACGATTCGGCCGGTGTCCGGTTTGCCGCCGGGAAGCTCCGCGAGTTCGCGGGTCATCTGCTCGGCCCGTTCGCGGGTTACCTGCTCCAGAGCCGCGGTGAACAGCGCCTCACGGGTCGGAAAGTGATGCTGGGCTGCGCCACGTGAGACCCCCGCGCGCTCGGCGACGACGGCAACAGTGCTGGCCGGGTAGCCCAGTTCGGCCAGGCAGACGATCGCGGCGTCCAACAGCCGGGACTGTGTCGCGCGGCTGCGATCCTGCTGCGGTTCACGATTCGTTGCGGTCGTCATCGCCGCATCCCTTCGATTGTGCAATTTTGGCACCCGTCACGGGTGCCAAAATTGCACAATCGCGTCACTGGGGGGCCCATGACGGCGGACGCTTCTCAAGGAAGGCCATGATTCCCTCCCGCGCCTGGTCCGACTCGAACAGCCGTTGGGACCGTGCTTGGACGTCCTCGGCGTATGCGTGGAACCGAGCCGAGACCGCCCGAGTCGTCAGCGTCTTCGTCTCGGCCAATCCTTGCGGCGCACATATGCGCAAGGCATCGGTGAGGGCGGCGAGTTCGGCATCGACGTCCTCGCAGGCCGCGGTGATCAGACCGGATGCGGCTGCGGCGGCGGCGTCGAACGTCTCGCCGGTGAGGTAGTAGCGAGCGGCCGCGCGTTCGGACATCCGCCCCAACGTCGTCAGCGAGATGATCGCCGGCGCGAGGCCGAGCCGAACCTCGGTGAACGCGAACGTCGAGGACGGCCCGCCGAACGCGATGTCGCACGCGCCGACCAGGCCCAGTCCGCCGGCCCGGACGTTCCCGTCCACCCGCGCAATGACGGGCTTGACGAGTTCGATGACCGTTCGCAGCAGGGCGAGCATCCGACGGGTGCCTTCGGCCGGACCGCCTTCAGTCGCCTGCTCCTTCAGGTCCGCTCCGGCGCAGAACGTCCGTCCGGTGTGGGTGAGGACGACCGCTCGCACAGACGGGTCCCCGGCCACCGTGTGCAGGTGCGCGTCGAGTTCGGTCACTAGCTGAGCCGACAGCGCATTGCGGTTCGCCGGTGAGTCGAGCGTGATCGTGGCGATCGCTCGATCCGCCTCGTAATGGACGATCTCAGACATTGCTCTCCCCGTTCCTCACTGGTGATCAACAGCGGCTTGGTGCTGTTGATCATCGTGGCTGGTTCGACTAGTAGGACTTGGGCAGGCCGAGGCTGAACTGGGCGACGAAGTTGAGGATCATCTCTCGGCTGACCGGCGCGATCCGAGCGACCCGCGAGCCGAGGATCAGGTTGCCCAGGCCGTACTCGCTGGCCAGGCCGTTGCCTCCGTGCGTCTGCACCGCGGCGTCGACGGCGGCGATGCTGGCTTCGGCGGCCGCATACTTGGCCATGTTCGCCGATTCACCCGCACCCATCTCGTCGCCGCCGTCGTACAGGGCCGCGGCTTTCTGCATCATCAGTTTCGCGAGTTCGACCTCGACCTTCGCCTTGGCCAACGGGTGCGAGAGACCCTGGTGTGTGCCGATCGGCTTGCCGCCCCACACGGCGCGCTCGTTCGCGTAGGCGGAGGCCTTGTCCAGCGCGTACCTGCCCATGCCGACCGAGCCTGCCGCGGCCATGATCCGTTCGGGGTTCAGGCCCGCGAACAGTTGCGCGAGCGCGGCGTCCTCATCGCCGATCAACGCGTCGTTGGGAAGCCGGAGGTCGTCGAAGTAGAGCATGAACTGCTTGTCCGGCATGACGACGTCCATGTCGATCGGGGTGAACTCGAAGCCGGGCGTGTCGGTAGGGACAGCGAAAAGGGCAGGCTTCAGGCTGCCGGTCTTGGCGTCCTCCATCCGGCCGACGATCAGGACCGCGTCGGCCTGGTCGACGCCGGAGATGAACACCTTGCGCCCGGACAGCAGCCAGTCGGTGCCGTCGCGCTTGGCGGTGGTCGTGATCTTGTGCGAGTTGGAGCCGGCGTCAGGCTCGGTGATGCCGAAGGCCATGATCGTCGAACCATCGGCCAATCCCGGCAGCCAGTGTTGCTTCTGCGCCTCGGTACCGAACCGGGTGATGATCGTGCCGACGATCGCGGGGGAGACCACCATCATCAGCAGCCCGCACCCGGCAGCGTTGAGCTCTTCGCAGACCAGGGCGAGTTCGTGCATGCCTGCTCCGCCGCCGCCGTACTCCTCGGGCAGGTTGACGCCCAAAAACCCGCTCTTGCCGGCCTCGTTCCACAACTCGGTGAGCGGCTCACGCTTGAGGGCGCGGGGGCGGACGTAGTCGTGCCCATATCGTTTGCCGAGTTCGGCGACCGCGGTACGCAGCGCCTGCTGCTCGTCGGTTTCGGTGAAGTTCATGCCGTGCCTTCCATTTCGACTTAGCCCCGTAATGGTCGTAAATTGGCCTCGATCACGGCCGTTACGGGGCCAGAGTGGGAATCACGACGGCGAGGATCGCGCCGACGTCGACCTGCTGACCGTGGCTCACCGGTAGTTCGGCAACCGTGCCGTCCGCTGGCGAGTTGATCTGATGCTGCATCTTCATCGCTTCCAGCCACAGGATCGGCTGCCCCGCAGTGACGACATCCCCGACGCTCACGGCGACGCGGATGACCGATCCGGGCATCGGTGCGAGCAGGGAGCCAGGTGCCACCTGATCGGCGGGATCGGTGAAGCGGTCGGGGACCTCGAACCGGACCGACGCCGTCGAGGAGTCGACGAAGACGGTGCTGCCGTACCGGGCAATGTCGAAACTGTGCCGCACGCCGGACACCGTCAGGACCACCGCGGTCGGGGTGTGCGCGATCAGGTCGATATCAGCGAAGCCGTCGGCCTCCAGACCGGCTCGCGTCAGTTGGTACCTCACATGGCGCGCACCGCTTGGCCCATCAAGGTCGCGCCACTGCGGCTGGGAGACGACGTTGCGCCAACCGCTCGGGATACCACCGAGGACCTTCGCTGCAGCACGCTCGGCGGCGTCGATGGACAGCGTTGCGGCCAGGGTGGCCAACCGCTCGGCGGCGTCGTCAGCGAGGGGGGCGGCGAGGACGTCCAGACCGTGCTGGTCGAAGAAGGAGGTGTCCGTCTCGCCGGCCAGAAACGCCTTGTGCCGCAGGACGTTCACGAGCAGATCGCGGTTCGTGGTCAACCCATGAAGGGTGCTTCGGGCCAGCGCGCCGGCCAAAGCGAGTGCTGCCTGAGTACGGGTCGGAGCCCAACTGATCACCTTGGCCAGCATCGGGTCGTAGTGGATGCCGATCTGGGATCCGTCCGCCACGCCACTGTCCAGGCGCAGCCCGGCAGGTGAGGCGCTGACGGCGAATTCTGCGGTGACGCCCGGGACGGCGATGCGGTGCAGGACGCCGCTCTGCGGCTGCCAGTCCGCTGCCGGATCCTCGGCGTACAACCGCACTTCGATGGAATGTCCGCGCGTGGCCGGTGGATCGGCGGGCAGCGTCCCCCCGTCGGCAATATCAAACTGCAGCGCGACGAGGTCCAGACCGGTCGTACACTCGGTGACCGGGTGCTCCACCTGCAGGCGGGTATTCATCTCCAAGAAGAAGAACTTACCGGCGCCGTCCGCGAGGAACTCGACGGTCCCGGCACCGGTGTACCCGATCACCTGCGCCGCACCACGGGCCGCGTCGAACAGGGCCTCGCGCATCCCGCCGATCCGCTCGACCAGCGGTGACGGTGCCTCCTCGACGACCTTCTGGTGACGGCGTTGGATCGAGCATTCCCTTTCGCCGACGGCCCAAACCGTGCCGTGAGCGTCGGCCATCACCTGCACCTCGATGTGGTGACCGGTCGCCAGGTAGGGCTCGCAGAAGACCGTCGGATCACCGAACGCGGACGAGGCCTCGGCCTGTGCCGATTCGATTTCGCGAGGCAGGTCGGCCAATTGGCGGACGACCCGCATCCCGCGGCCGCCACCGCCCGCTGAGGCCTTGATCAGGACCGGTAGGTCAGCGGCCGTCACGGCGTCGGGGTGCAGTTCGGCCAGCACGGGGACGCCTGCCTCAGACATCAACTGCTTGGCCCGGATCTTCGAGCCCATCGAGTCGATCGATTCCGGCGGTGGACCGATCCAGCTCAGTCCGGCATCGATGACTGCCCGGGCGAAGGCGGCGTTCTCGGACAGGAAGCCATAACCGGGGTGAACGGCATCGGCACCTGCGCGGCGCGCCGCGTCAATGATCAGGTCCGTTCGCAGATAGGTCTCGCCCGGCGCACTGCCCGGAAGGCGGACGGCGACATCCGCCTCGTGCACGTGTGGTGAATCCGCGTCGGCGTCGGAGTAGACGGCCACGGTCGAGATCCCGAGATCGCGGCAGGTACGAAACACCCGCCGTGCGATCTCGCCACGATTGGCGACCAGTACTGACGTGATCACAGGCGGAACACCCCGTATCCGGAGGCGCCCTTGACCGGCGCGTTGTGGATGGCCGACAGCGCGATGCCCAGCACGGTGCGCGTGTCTCGCGGGTCGATGATGCCGTCGTCGTACAACATCCCGGACATTGCCGGTGCCAGTGACTGCTCCTCTATCTGGGCCTCGACGAACGCCCGCATCTGAACGTCCGCCTCTTCGTCATAGGGCTGACCGCGTCCCTCGGCCGATTGGCGAGCCACGATGGACAGCACGCCGGCCAACTGCGCCGGGCCCATGACGGAGGACTTCGCGTTCGGCCAGGTGAACAGGAACCGCGGGCCGTACGCGCGTCCGCACATCCCGTAGTTGCCCGCCCCGTAGGACGCGCCCATCGTCACCGTCAGGTGCGGCACCGTCGAGTTGGAGACGGCGTTGATCATCAGGGCGCCGTGCTTGATGATGCCGGACTGCTCGTACTCCTTACCGACCATGTAGCCCGTCGTGTTCTGCAGGAACAGCAAGGGCGTGTCGGACTTGTTGGCCAGTTGGATGAACTGCGCGGCCTTCTGCGCCTCCTGCCCGAACAGCACCCCCCGCGCGTTGGCCAGAATGCCGATCGGGTAGCCGTGGAGCTGTGCCCAACCGGTGACCAGGGATGATCCGTACAGCGGCTTGAACTCGTCGAACTCGGACCCGTCGACGATCCGGGCGATGACCTCGCGCGGATCGAACGGGACCTTCAGGTCGGATGGGATCAGACCAAGTAAATCCTGTTCGTCGTACAGCGGCGGCGCGGGATCCGGTTTCGGGGCAGGTCCCTGCTTGCGCCAGTTCAACCGGCCGACAATCTGCCGTCCGATCCGGATCGCGTCCTGCTCGTCGGCGGCGAAGTAGTCGGCGAGCCCGGACTGGCGCGCGTGCATCTCAGCGCCACCAAGGGATTCGTCGTCGGATTCCTCGCCCGTGGCCATCTTCACCAGGGGCGGGCCGGCCAGGAAGACCTTCGCGCGCTCCTTGACCATGACCACGTAGTCGGACATGCCGGGGATGTACGCGCCGCCTGCCGTCGAGTTGCCGAAGACGAGCGCTATCGTCGGGATTCCTGCGGCCGACAGCCGGGTGAGGTCGCGGAACATCCGCCCACCGGGGACGAAGATCTCGCGCTGGGTGGGCAGGTCTGCGCCGCCGGACTCGACGATGCCGATGACGGGAAGCCGGTTCTGCAGCGCAATCTCGTTGGCGCGTAGGACCTTCTTCAACGTCCACGGGTTGGAGGCGCCACCGCGGATCGTCGGATCGCTGGCATTGATCATGCACTCGACGCCGTTGACGACCCCGATACCGGTGATCACGCTGGCACCGACCGTGAAGTCACTGCCCCAGGCGGCGAGCGCGGAGAACTCCAGGAACGGCGAGCCGGGGTCGAGCAGCAACTCGATGCGCTCGCGGGCCAGCAGCTTGCCGCGCTTGTGGTGGCGGGTGACGTTCTTCTCACCGCCACCGGCAACAGCATGGGCCTGCTCGACATCCAGTTCGACGATCTTGGCCAGCAGCGCGTCCCGGTTGGCGGTGTACTCGACCGACTCCCGGTCGACCGCAGTCCTGAGCACTGTCATGCGCTGAAGCCCAGCAGCTTGGCGGACAGGCCGGTGAGAATCTCGGTGGTGCCGCCGCCGATACCGATGATCCGCATGTCCCGGTACTGACGCTCAATCTCGCATTCGCGCATGTACCCCATCCCACCGTGTAGTTGAACTGCCTGATTCACGACCCATTCGCCCGCCTCGACCGCTGTGTTCTTCGCGAAGCACGCCTCGTTGACCAGGTTGTCCTCCCCGGCGGCCGAGCGTTCGGCGATCGAGCGTGTGTAGACACGAGCCACCTCGGTCCGGCGAGCCATCTCGGCGAGCGTGTTCTGGACAGGCTGCCGGCTGATCAGCGGACGGCCGAACGTCTCGCGCATCCGGCACCACGCGGCGGTGAGCTCCAGCGATCGCTGCGCGCTCGCATACGCCTGTACGGCAAGACCGATCCGTTCGGTGACGAAGTTCTGTGCGATCTGCGCGAAGCCGCTACCGGCCGCGCCGATAACGTTGGCGGCCGGCACGCGGACGTCGGCGTACGCCAGTTCGGCTGTGTCCGAGCAGAGCCAGCCCATCTTCTCCAGCCGCTTGGAGACGGTGAAGCCGGGCGTGCCCTTCTCCACCACCAGCAGCGACAGGCCGTGTGCGCCGGGCCCGCCGGTCCGCACCGCCGTCACCACGAAGTCGGCGCGAGTGCCGGAGGTGATGTAGGTCTTGGCGCCGTTGACGACATACCAGGCCCCGTCGAGCTCTGCGGTCGTCCGGATGCTGGCGACGTCGGATCCGCCGTCGGGTTCGGTGATCGCCAGCGAGCCGATCAACCGACCGTCGATCGTGGGCCGCACCCACCGCTCGATCTGTGCGTCATCACCAGCATTCACCATGTGCGGTAAGGAGATTCCCGAGGTGAACAGGCTCGCGAACGCGCCGCCCGCGCCGCCTGCGTAGTGGAATTCCTCGGCCAGCACGACCGCGTCGACCGCGTCGCCGCCGCCCCCGCCGACCACTTCCGGGTAGGACAGGCCGATCAGCCCGAGTTCGGCCGCGCGCGCGTGCAGAGTTCGGGGCAGTTCACCGGCCCGCTCCCAGTCGCCCTGGTGCGGCAGCACCTCGTCGACGACGAACCGCCGCACGACGTCGCGCAGTGCGCGCCGCTCCGGTGTCTGGAACGCTGACGTCACAGCAGGACCTCGGGGATCTCGACCACGCGCGAGCGCAGCCATTCGCCGACGGCCTTGGCCTGTGGATCATGCCGGGCATTGGACGCAACGCCCTGACCGAGCAGGTCGTCCACGACGAAGTTGAGCGCGCGCAGGTTGGCCAGTACGTGCCGGGTCACGGGCAGCCCTGCGGTTTCGGGCAGCAGTCGCCGAAATTCCGCGACGTCCAACCAATCGGCCAGCCAGGCATACGCTTCGTCGCTGCGCGCCCAGACGCCGACGTTCGCCGAGCCACCCTTGTCGCCGCTGCGGGCGCCAATCAAGGTGCCGAGCGGCACGCTCCGGGTCGGCCCGCCCACCGGCGCCGGGAGGGTCTGCGGCAATGGAACATCAGTCAAGGCAAGGGTTTCAGTCGCCGGAGCAATATCGATCCGGCGGCCGTCGTTCAGTACCGCGACGTGCGGGACGAGTTCGGTGTCGACGTATGCGGCGGTGAAGACCCCGTACGGCGCGGCGTTTCCGGGCGGAGCCGTGACGTGGAACCCGGGATAGCTCGCCAACGCCACCTCGATCGCCCGGCTGGAGAACGCCCGACCCAGCGCGCTCGCGTCCGGCCCGCGTACCACGCAACGCAGCAAGGCACTGGCCGTCTCCTGCGTGTCGGCATCCGGGTGATCGGTGCGGACGAGTGTCCAGCTCGTGTCCAGGGTCTTGTCCACGTCGGCGAGTTGCGAACGCACCAGGGCGGTTTTGGCATCGATGTCCAGGCCGGTCAGGACGAAGGTGACCTCGTTGCGGAACCCGCCGATGGTGTTCAGGCCGACCTTGAGGGTCGGTGGGGGAGCCTCGCCACGGACCCCGCTGATGCGCACCCGATCAGGGCCGTCGTCCGCAAGCGAAACCGTGTCGAAGCGGGCCGTGACATCGGGGCCGGCATAGCGCGCCCCGGTGATCTCGTAGAGCAGTTGCGCGGTGACCGTGCCGATCGAGACCGCCCCGCCGGTGCCCGGGTGCTTGGTGATGACGGACGAGCCGTCGGCATGCACCTCGGCGATCGGGAAGCCGCAGTGCCGCAGGTCGGCAATCTCGGTGAAGAATGAATAGTTGCCGCCG
>JBDTDN010000409.1:0-9943 GCA_039923055.1 Jatrophihabitantaceae bacterium | reverse complement strand
CCGAAGTCGATCCTGACGATGAGCCGATCGGCGTCGAACGCACCGTAGGTGTACCGGTTGGCCGCCTTGCCGTGAGCGGACGGGTGGACCGCATCGACCTCAGACGCCCTGGGGTTAGCTCCAGTAGTGGGGGTGTGGCCGCCGGGGGAGAGTTGGTCGTCGTCGACTACAAGACCGGGCGACGGGGCGTCACCGACGACCAGGCCCGCGGGTCGCAGGCATTGGCGCTGTACGTGCTCGGAGCACGCCGTACGCTGCGCCGGCCGTGTCAGCGTGTCGAACTTCACCACCTGCCCACCGGTGAGATCGCGTCCTTCGACCACACCGAGCAATCGCTGGCCCGGCACGTCGCGCGAGCCGAAGCGATCGCCGATGACATCGGTGTCGCGACAGACACCCTCGCTTCGGGCGCCGATGTCGACGAGGTGTTCCCGCCCGTGCCCGGGCCCGTCTGTTCGTGGTGCGACTTCCGGGCGCACTGCCCGGAAGGTCAGGCGTCCTCCGAGCCGATTGAACCCTGGGCCGGCCTCGCCCCGATCAACTAACCCCGATCAACTAATCCCGGGCGGCGGCGCGAGCCTTGGCCTGTTGGTACAGCGGACCTTCGCGGTATCGGGCGGGCAGGGTCTGGACCGCCCCGCGCAGCACCCGCATGCCGGTAGTTGTGGCAAGGCGGGCTCCGGGCAGCGGCGGCAGGCGATACATCCGCCGTGCCCAGCCCGGCAGCAGACCGACGGCCAGCGACGATACCGTCGTCCAGCCGAGCCTGGCGGGCAGCACTAAGCGACGCGGCACCGGCAGCGGCGGCGCGATCACGTACTTCGCGGCCTCGCGAGCCTCGGGCGTACCTGCTAGCCGCGGACGGATCTCGGTCATGAAAGCGGTGAGCTCGGCTCGGGTGTGGACGATGCGATCGACCGGCACCCCGACCAACTCGGCGGCGACGGCCTGCTCGGCGACGTACCGATCGACGTCCGAACGGCTCAGCCGCAGGCCGGATGCGCGAGCGGCGACCAGGAACGACTCGACCAGGCAGGCGTGTACCCACGCTAGTTGCTCCGGGTCGTCGACACCCAGCCGTCGATGAACGCCGCGCACGTGAGCGGCGGCGCGATCGACCTCGACGGTCGGGGAAAACGACACCACACCGACGTAGTTGACGGTCCGTTGCAGCCGCGCCCACGGATCGTCCTGGAAGCTCGACGTCTGGTACAACTTGGCCATCGCTCCCGGATGCAGCGCCTGCAGTAGCAGCGCGCGCAGCCCGCCGACCATCGACACCGGCTCACTGTGGATGCGCCACGTGAGGGTGTCGGGACCGAAGTAGCCGAGATCGTTCATTGACTCCAGATTCTCATGAACCGGACGGCGGTGCCGAATGAGCTCGCCAGAAGGTGATCAGCGCGTCGAGTGTCGCGCCCGCATTCTCGACGGCGGGGGAGTGGATGGCGTGAGCAATGACGACGTGTTCGACGCCGAGCCGCTGCGCCATGTCGTGCTGGGTGGCGGGTGACCAGGCGTCGTCGCCGGCACCGTAGAGCACGAGCATCGGCAGGTCGACGGCGGCAAGTTCGGCTACCCGGTCCGGCTCGGACAGCAAGGCCTGGCCCATTCCAGCAAGCATCGCTTTGGACCCGGCGACGAATCGTTTGCGGTAGAAGGCGTACAGCTCCGCTGTCGGCGACACGTAACCGGGCGCGTTCGTCTCGCTCCCGGAGATGATGTGGTGCAGGACGCCCAAGTCGAGCTCGTCAAGGGCAGGGCGGAGCAGTTCGATCTGCTCACTTCGCTCGCCGCTGAGTGCTGCCGGGCCGGAATCCATCAGTACCAGCGACGCGAACGCAGACGGTTCGGCGATTGCCGCGGCACGACAGACCAGTCCACCGAAGCTGTGCCCGACCAGGTGGACGCGGTCGCCGACCAGCGCGGCAACGGCGCGGACGGTCAGGCCGAGCAGGTCCGGCGTGTATGCAACGGGATCATCGGGGCCGTGGGACTCGAACTGGCCGGGCAGGTCGATGGCGGTCACCAGGAACCCGGCCGCGGCGAGCGGGTCGAGTAGGGGCGCGAAGTCCTCCTTGCTGCCGGTGTAACCAGGCACCAGCAGCACGGGAACGGCACCTGGCTGGCCCGCCTGCAGAGCGGCGATGGCACCGCCCTGAGTCTGGTACCGCACGGCACGGGCCCCGCCGACGTCCAGTTGCGAGCTCAATCTGACCTCCGTGGTCATCGGTAGAGCGTCGTGGTGCTGCCGGCGAGGATGAATCCGGTCCCGAATGGGTAGCTGGTTGAGTCGGCTGCCGGGCTCGGGGCGGCGATCGTCCGCACCACCTGGCCGTCCGTGCCGCTGAGCAACTCGATTCCGTTCGTACCCGGGGCCGCGATGATCGCCGAGGACAGGTCCGGTGTCTGGTCGGTGGTGATCGAGATGATCGTCGGCGCTGCGATCGTCGGCGCGGTCCAGAGATAGGCCGATCCGGTCGTCGGCACTGCGTACGTCACGCCACCGGTCCAGATCAGCTCGCCACGGCTGGTCGCTGTCGCGGAGAGCGTGTCGCCGGCCGGTTTTTTCAGCGCGATCGTGGCCAGCGTCTTGCCCTTGGCCGAGTCCAGAGTGGTCAGGGTATCGGCGCCGGAATCGATCGCGGCGACCACCTGGTCGGCCGCGGCTGGACGCAGTGTGCTGCCGACCAGGTTCCATTTGAGCTGGTCGTGGTTGCCGACTGTGTCATCGCTCTCGCCGGTGGTGGCATCGCGCAACAGCAACTGCTGGCCCGTCCCGCAGAACTTGGCATCGCTCGCGCAGTCAGGAGCGGTGCAGTTCTGGCTGATCAACGCACCGGCCGTGCCCAATACCGCGCTGTTGATCGTGCAGCCCCGTTGGCCGAAGACCCAGCGGTCCAGGCCGCTGCTCGGGTCGACCGCATAGATGACCGTCGGCGTCGTCATCATCAGCGTGTACTGACCGATCTGGTAGGCCGGGTGACCGAACAGCGGCTGTCCGTCCTTGTCCAGGGTGCGGGTCCACTTGCGGGCGCCGGTCTCGGAATCGACGGCGGTCGCCTCGTTACAGTTCCCATCGAGTTCGAAGATCGTGACTGTGATGCCACCGATCTGGGCGGCGGTGCAGACAGTGCGGTCATCGCGGGTGTACGACCAGGTGATCGCACCGGTGTCCGCATTGCGGCCACGCACACTGTCGGCGTTGTAGGTGACGACGGTGCCCCGCCAGTACGGCAACCCGATTGCGGTGTGATCGGTGCTCGTCCAGGCCCGCGTGATGGTCGGGGCCGGCGTCTGCGCGGCGACCGATGGGGGCGCAGTGGCGACGATGACCAGCTTCGCATGCGAGATTTCACCATGGTTGTAGGCGATCTTGACGACGATCCCGACGGCGATGAGCACCACCACGATCGCCGCGGCGTACGCGATACGCCAACGCCGCATGGCGGAGTTGTACCGCTCGATCGTCACCGGCCCATCCTGGCCTATCGGCCTGGGCTCACTCTGAAGCGGGGGTCCCGGCACCGGTGGTGGAAGCGGCGCCGGCGGCAGCGCCACCGGAACGACGACGGCGACGGCGCGGACGGGACGAGGCGGGCGTATCGCCCGTTGCGCGAGGCGTGCTGGCGGCCGATCCGTCCTGTGCTGCGCCGGTGCCACTGCCGTCGACCGGGCGTCCACCGCGGGTGCGGCTGCGATCGCGCGGTGGACGGCTGGACCGTTCGGTGCGTGCCGGACGATCGTCTCGATCGCCGTGGTCGCGGCCCGGTCGGGAGGGGGACTTCGGTGCACCCTTGGGCGCGCGGCCGCCGAGGTCCTCCAGCACCTCGGCGTCCAGACCTTCGCGGGTGCGGGCTGCTCTCGGCAGGGTGCCGGTGACGCCCTCCGGGATGTCCAGTTCGAGATACAGGTGCGCAGAGGTGGAATAGGTCTCGACCGGGTCACGGAAGGGCAGGTCGAGCTTGTCGCAGATCAGCTTCCAACGCGGGATGTCATCCCAGTCGACGAGGGTGACGGCCTTGCCGGTGGCGCCGGCGCGCGCGGTGCGGCCGATGCGGTGGACGTAGGTCATCTCGTCCTCGGGCGCCTGGTAGTTCACGACGTGCGTGATGCCCTCGACGTCCCACCCGCGGGCGGCGACGTCGGTGGCGATCAGGACGTCGATCTTGCCGGATCGGAATGCGCGCAGCGCCTGCTCGCGGGCACCCTGGCCGAGGTCTCCGTGCACGGCGCCAGCGGCGAATCCGCGCTCGGTAAGGGCATCGGCGACCTTGGCCGCAGTGCGCTTGGTACGGGTGAAGATCAGCGTGAGGCCCCGGCCGCGGGCCTGTAGGACGCGAGTCAGTACCTCGACCTTGTCCATCGCGTGGGCGCGGTAGGCGAACTGCTCGATGTGGTCTGTGCGCGGCTTCTCGGTGCCGTGCTCGGCGCGAATCTGAATCGGCTGGGTCAAGAACGTACGTGCTAGTGAGACGATCGGGCCGGGCATGGTGGCCGAGAACAGCATCGTCTGACGCTGCGTCGGCACCATCTTCATGATCTTCTCGATGTCAGGCAGGAAGCCCAGATCGAGCATCTCGTCGGCCTCGTCCAGCACCAGAATGCGGACGTTGCCGAGCACGAGATGACCCTGCTGGGCCAGATCGAGCAGCCGTCCGGGTGTGCCGACGACGACGTCCACGCCTTTGCGCAGCGCTTCCACCTGCGGCTCGTACGCCCGCCCGCCGTAGATCGTGACGACGCGGGCGCCGATCTTCTTGCCAGCCGCAGCGAGGTCACCGGACACCTGGACCGCGAGCTCGCGGGTCGGGGCGATGACCAGCGCTTGTGGAGCGGCGGCCTCGGCTCCGGGCAGGGTGATCCGGTTCAGCAATGGGACACCGAAGCCCAGCGTCTTGCCGGTGCCGGTGCGGGCCTGGCCGATCAGGTCGTTGCCGGCCAGTGCGATCGGCAGGGTGAGCTCTTGGATCGCGAATGTCTTGACGATGCCGACCTCGGCCAGCGCGGCGACGATGCCGGGGTTGATGTCGAAGTCGCTGAACGCCGGGCTTTCGGGCGCGACCTCGGCACGCGCGGCGAGCGGCTCGATCTCGGCACTGTCAGCGGCACTGTCTGCGGGCAGCGTCGGGTCGGCTGTGGAATTTTCGGTCATGTGCGTCCTCGCATCAAGGTGCGCCGACCGGTTCCATGATGGCTGTGGTGACGATGGCGCCTGCGACCCTTGGATCCCGCTTGCGAGGGAGGGGGGAGGCGCTGGTGTGACCGCGGTCAACGCGCAATTCATAGTGCTCTGGTGCCACCAGCCTACCGGTCACGGCGGCTACTCTGCTCCAGTGCCCTCTGCTGATGCGATCGTGGACCTGCTTGGAGCGCTCGCATACGGCGAACTGAGTGCCTTCGATCGCCTCGCCGACGACGCCCGGATGGCTCCGACGCTCGCCGGGCGCGCGGAAATGTCGGAGATGGCGGCGCTGGAACTAAGTCACTACCTGGTACTGGCCGCTCGGCTGACCGAACTCGTGGCCGACCCGCCAGCCGCGATGGAGCCGTTCGTCGCGCCGCTGGAGTCCTATCACTCGCTCACCGAACCGTCGACGTGGTTGGAGGGTGTCGTCAAGGCCTATGTCGGTGACGGCATGGCCGCTGACTTCTACCGCGAGGTGGCCGTGTTCGTCGACCTGCCGACACGGGAGTTGATCGACGGGGTACTGACCGATGGCGGGCGGGCGGCGTTCGCAGTTCGGCAGGTCTCTGCTGCTCTGGAGGCTGATCCGCGAATAACGGGTCGGCTGGCGCTGTGGGCGCGCCGACTCGTCGGTGAGGCGATCAGCCAGACGCAGCACGTGCTGGCCGACCGAGACGCGCTAATGGTGCTGTTCGTCGAGGGCGCCGGGGATCTTTCCGGAGTAGCGCGGTTGATCACGCGGATCACCGAGCGACACGAAGAGCGGATGACGATCCTGGGGCTGAGCAACTGATGACCGATGGGTTTCACCCGGACCTGCCGCGCCGGCCGCTGCGACATGTGTGCGCCGCGGAGGTTGACGCCGAGACGGCGCAGTCTGCCGGCATGCAGCGATTCGCCGCGATCAGCAACGCCACCGTCGGTTCGGAGCGGCTGTGGATGGGGCAGACCCATGTACAGCCGTCGACGCGATCCGACGACCACCATCATGGTGAGGCCGAGACTGCGATCTATGTCCTGAGCGGGACGCCGGAGTTCGTGTTCCTCGATGAGCGCACCGGTGCTGAGGTGCGGATCCGGACCGCGCCGGGCGACTACGTGTTCGTACCGCCGTACACGCCGCATCGGGAGGAGAACAACGACCCGAACGTCGAGGCGGTCGTCGTGCTTGCGCGCAGTACGCAGGAGGCGATCGTGGTGAACCTTCCGTCGCTGGACTCGGGCGTCGACACAAACCGACACCCAGCCCGCGAACAAACCCCGACCACCGATCGACCCCAACGCCCCACCCCGTCTTGAGTTCTGGTGCACTCAGGCGGCTCAGTCCTGGGGTGGCGCCTCGGCGTCGACGTCGGGCTCGGCTGGATCGGTGGCATCCGGGGCAGGCAGGGCATCGACGACGCGGCGGGACAGCGGCGTGGGCGGCTGGGTCGGTTCATCCGCGGCGGGCTCGTTGGCAGGTGCCGCGGCTCGGTCGGCCAGGCCGAGTTCCCACAGATAATCGTTGTACGAGCCGTGGAACGAGTCATGGCTACGGTGGGCCTGCGTCGAACTGTTCGGGACGATCAGCGCAGGAACATCGGGCACGCCGGCGGGGATGGTGATCGGGGGACCGTCGTCAACTCGGCGGTCGGGGACCGGCGCGAGATGGTCCGGACCGAGCGAGCGGCCGTAACGGTCGGCGAGGCGCACGGCCCGCTGCCACTGCTCCGCGGTCGGCTCACCGCGGCGAGCCAGCGTGCCGTGGTCCCGCACCGCGACCGCTCCGTCGGCCGACGACCCCCCGGGCAACTGCAGTAGGTCCGGACCGTCCTCGAGTTCAGCGCCGAATTCCTCGTTGCCGATGCCGAGCAGTAGTCTGCGTTCCTCGCGCACCTCGGTCCGACCGATCGCGAATGGCGCGACTAACGCCAGCAGCGCGAACAGGTACCACTGCAGGATGTACGCGAAGTGCTGCCAGTCGTAAGCGCCGCCGGCCGGGTTGGTGAGATCCGGGTCGGGCAGCACCTGGATGCCGGCCGTGCCAGGCTGGCCCGCCTTCAGGACCAGGTACGCGTTGTACGTCGGCGCGCCGAGCCGCGCGGCCTGGTCGGCAGGGTTGACGGACTCAAGCTGACCGCCGGACAACTCGCTCAGATCGTCGGACTTGGAATCGGGCGTCTGTAGTAGGCCGGTGACCTGCAAGATCCCGGTCGGGGGCGGGGTGATCGTCGCCGGTGGCGCACCGCTGTTCGCGGCGGTGACGAAGCCTCGGACGATCAGCAGCACGCCCGTCGATATCTGGAGTCGATTGACCGCGTAGTAGCCGTTGACGCCGTTAAGGGTCTGGTTGCGCAGGAATTGCTGAGTGCCAGCGTAGGTGCCGGTGACGGTGACGGTGCGGTAGCGGATCGCCTCGCGGTTGGGTGTCGGGCCGTGGTTGACCAGTGGAACCAGTGCCGTAGTCAGCGGGATGGTCAAAGCACGCGCGTTCGCCCGCAGCGCATCGTTCTCGCGCACGGACTGGTTGAACCGCGAGATCTGCCACGTGCCGGCGCCGATGCAGGCCAGGGCGAGCAAGAACATGCCGACGGCCAGCGCCGCATAGCGAGGCTGGCGTACGGTCCACAGCATCTTCCGGAGCACACGACAACGGTAAGCGTCCGCCACCGAAGAGCAGTTCGCGCCTCAGGACTTCGCCACGCGCGGCCTCAGAAGTCAGGCGGAGACGAAACCGACCCGGCCGCGATCGGCCTGCGCGATCTCGATGTACGCGACGAGGTTCGCCGGCACGATCACCTTGCGGCCCTTGTCGTCGGTGAGCGAGAGCTGACCGTCGATGCTCTTGAGCGCCGTCGCCACCAGTTCCTCGACCTCCGCCGGGGTCTGCGTGCTTTCCAGCACGATTTCGCGCGGCGTGTGCAGAACGCCGATCTTGACCTCCACGCGGTCCTCCAGCTCGGTCGTACGAATCAAGTGAACTCAACGCTAGCCGAGGCCCGCACCCGTCGCCGCCCCAACCCTGGCGATTCGCTGCGCTGACAGCGAACGGCTACTGGGAACAGGGCGATCCGGCCAGCGAGTCCGGGTCGCGGACGGTGGCCTTGGGCGTGCGCGGATCGGTAGCGGCAGGACTCAGTTGTTGGTGTCGGTGCTGGTGAGATCGCCTTGGCGCGGGAAGTTGGAGATGCCCCGCCAGAGCAGCGATTCCAACAGGTAGATCGCATCCTCTTGAACTACCGGCCGCTCGCTGGCCAACCACCACCGAGCAGCGACCTGAGCTGCACCGGTGAGCGCCGTCGACAGCAGTTCGGCGCTGGCCCGGTCCAGGCCGGTGTCCCCAGCGACGGTGTCCGCGACGGCCTGCATCGTCTTCTGCGTGACGGCTTCGACGCGATTGCGGACGGCCGGCTCGTTGCCTAGGTCCGTCTCGAAGATCAGCCGGAACGCGCCGTCCTCGTCGTCGCGGTCGACGAAGTCGAAGTACGCGCTCAACACACCGTGGATGCGCATCCGGTTGTCGTCGGTACTGGCCAGCGCCTGGTGGACGGCGTCAGAAAGGGCTTCAGCCTGGGTGTCCAGCAGCGCGAGGTAGAGCTCCAGCTTGCCGGGGAAGTGCTGGTAGAGCACCGGCTTAGAGACGCCGGCCCGCTCGGCGATGTCGTCCATGGCGGCTGCGTGGTAGCCATTCGCGACGAATACCTCCTGCGCCGCGGCGAGCAACTGCTTGCGCCGGACCGAGCGGGGCATTCGACCGCTGCGACCGACATCACCGGGGCTCGCATCGGTTGCGCTGGACATTGCGGGCACCCCAGAAGGTCAAGGACGTCGGACGTGCAGAGCCTACTCGCGAGTAGCCAACGCCTCGGTGATGCGTACCCGGTTCTCATCCAGTAGCGAGCCGGCGAACAGGTCGCCGTGGTGCCCGACCCGGATCAGGACGTCGGCGCTGGTGAATCGCAGTTCGGTGCCACGCTCCACCTCGTCCCAGGTCAACGGCGTCGAGACGGTCGGTAGCTCGCGGGCGCGCAATGAGTACGGTGCCACCGTCGTCTTGGCCGGGTTGTTCTGGCTCCAGTCGACGAGCACCTTGCCGGGCCGCAGTGACTTGGTCATGCGGGACACGACCAGATTCGGGTGGGCGTGCTCCAACTGCTGCGCTACCCGGTGCGCGTAGGTCGAGGTCAACTCGGGATCGGCCACCTCGACCGGGGCGCTGACCTGCATCCCTTTGTTGCCGGACGTCTTGGCAAACAGCGTCAGCCCGTCCTCGGCGAGCAGTTCGCGTAAAAGCAGGGCAACCTCGCAGCACTGCTCAATGGTGGCCGGTGGTCCGGGGTCGAGGTCCAAGACCAGCAGATCGGTGGACGGCGTCGGATCATCGCGCGGGACCCGCCACTGCGGAACGTGCAGTTCCAACGCGGCGAGGTTGGCCAGCCGGACCAGATCGGCCAGTTCGGTGACCACGAGATAGTCGATCGTGTCGCGGTTCTTCCTCGAGCCGGGCGCGGGCAGGTTCACCGTCCGCACCCAGTCCGGCGTGCCGTGAGCGGCGTTCTTCTCGAAGAAGAACTTGCCGTCGACACCGTTCGGGTAGCGCTTGATGGTCAGTGGCCGGTCGGCAAGGTGTGGCAGCAGCACTGGGGCGATCCGGCTGTAGTAGTCGATCACCTCGCCCTTGCTGAACCCGTGCGCCGGGTAGAGCACCTTGTCCAGGTTGGTGAGCTGTAACCGCCGGCCCTCGACGTCGACGACGACCTTGCCCGTACCGGTCTC
>JBDTDN010000408.1:0-4718 GCA_039923055.1 Jatrophihabitantaceae bacterium | reverse complement strand
GAGGAGTTCCTGGCCAAGATCAAGGCGCGCGTAGAGAAGGTCAACGTCGGTCTGGAGGCCGGGACCGACTACGGACCGATGACGCTCCCCGGCCAGGTCGACATCGTGCGGCGCCACGTCACCGACGCACTCGCCGCCGGTGCCACCGCGCTCGTCGGAGGGCTGGACTCGATCCGCGCGCCGTACATCGACCCGATCGTGCTCGTGGACGTCCCGGAGGATTGCTCGGCGGTCCAGGAGGAGACATTCGGTCCGGTGCTGGTGATCAATACCGTCCCGAACGTCGAGGAGGCGATCAGGCGCGCGAACGGCACCAGGTTCGGGCTCGGGTCGTCGGTGTTCTCGGCCAAGCGCGGCCCGGAGATTGCGGCGCGACTGCGGGCCGGCGGCACGACGATCAACTCGGTGCTGACGTTCGTCGGGATGCCGTCGCTGCCATTCGGCGGGATCGGCGAGAGCGGCTTCGGACGCTTCCACGGCGACGACGGCCTGCGCGAGTTCACCGCGCACAAGGCGACAACCCGCAAGAAGTTCCAGATGGGCAAGGAGATCTCGACGTTCCCGCGGCCGGACGACCAGTACAAGAAGTTGGCCGGCTTCATCAAGATGCGCTACGCCAAACGCCGCGGCACCCGCTGAATACCCCTTCACCCACAGCGCAACGGCGGCGCACGGGTATTCAGCGCGGCTGGTAGGCGGAGGGGGCCGTCCCGGTCCAGCGTTTGAATGCCCGGCGGAATGCGCTGGGTTCGGAGAAGCCCAGCCGCGCCGACAGCTCATCTATACCGTCACCGCGTGCCAGCGCCGCAATCGCAGCGTCTCGCAGCAGTTCCGCTTTGATCTCACCGATGGACGTCCCCTCCTCGCGCAGTCGTCGGCGTACGTGCTGAGCGCTCAACGAAAGTCGGGCGGCGATATCTTCGGATGTCGGCCAGTGCCCGCGCAGCCCTCGCTCCAGGATGCGACGGACCTGGTCTGCCAGCGTGGTGCCGTAGTCGCGACGGGCGAGCAGATCCGCGGGGGAGTACTTGAGGAACTGCTCCAGGTCAGTTTCGTCGCGAACGATCGGCAGCGAGAGCAAGTTGGTGCTGAAGCTCATCGCCGGATACCTCGCTCCGAACGTCAACGGCGAGCCGAAGATCAGGTCGTACTCGGCCGCGTTTTCCGGCTGTGGGTAAGGCAGTTCGACGCTGATCAAGCCGATCCGGCGACCGATCAGCCACCCGGTGAAGCGGTGCAGCAGCACGAGCATGAAGTCACTAACGAGGTGGTCCGGATCCTCGATATCGCTCAGGTCACCCTGGAGCCGGGTGCTGTCCGGACCGATCTCGATGCGAAACTGGGGCAGGCCAGGCAGCGCCGGCCAGAAGTCCGTGAGGCGCTCGCAGACCGTGCGCAGATCCGGGGCGCTGATCAGGGCGTAACAGATCAGGCGAAAGGTGCCGTTCGGGACAGGGCGGCGGCCCAGACCGAACATTTCGTCCCCGCTGAGCCGCCACATCTGCTGGACGATGGTCGCGACCTGCTCAGGCGTGCAGCGGCTCCGGTCATCGGCCAGCAACGTCGAGGAGATTCCAGCGGCGGTCAGGACCGGTCCGAGGTCCACGCCACGTCCGCCGGCAGCTGCCACGGCGGACCGGACGAACTGGATGGGAATGGTGCGGGAAGTCATCGCTGCCTGGGGAGTCGGTGCCGTTGGTCGGTCTGGCGACGGTATCAGCCGAGCGTGGGGCGGCACGGTCACAGATGGCGCGCGGACAGGTCATAGTCGTCGCATCGGCCTGCTGCCTACCGTTGCCGTATGGCTGAGGAGGATCTGTTCGCGCTCGAGAAGATCGGAGTCTGGAGCGAGCCGAGCGAGTTTCAGGTGACGCGCGAGCGGATGATCGCCTACGCCGAAGCGACGAACGACCAGCACAAATCGCACCTGAGCGGTGAACTTGCACCTCCGATCTTTGCGGTCGTGCCGACGTTCACGCAGATGGCCGCGGTGACGATGGAGGTCGTGCCGCCGAACCTGATGATGCGCGTCGTCCACGGTGAACAGGACATCCGAATCCGCCGCCCGATCCTGGCCGGTGACGTACTGACCTCGCGCGGGAAGGTCGTCGGTATCCACGGCAAGTCGTCCGGTGTTGTGGTCACCGCGTTGATCAAGACGCGCGACGCGGCCGAGGCGTTGGTGAACGAGCAGTACTTCGCCGGCTTCTTCCGCGGCGGCAACTGGCCGCACGAGGCGGGCGAGCCGTTTCCCGTGCATGACCTCGATCCGACGGCCCGCGAGCGTGACCCCGATGCGGTGACGACCGCACCGTTCGACACTGACCAGACCTGGCGCTACGCCGAAGCCTCCGGTGACCCGATGCCGATCCACACCGACGAGGATTTCGCCAAGGCGATGGGCTTTCCCGGGATCATTGTCCACGGATTGTGCACGATGGCCTTCGCCTCGCAGGCGGTCATTGCCCATGCCTGCCCGGACGATCCGGCGCTGCTGCGCCGACTGGCTGTGCGGTTCAGCGCGGTCGGCCGCCCCGGGCAGATCGCGACGACGAACGTCTGGGACATAGGGCCGGGCACCCTCGCATTCCAGACAGCAACTGGTGAAGGAGCGGTCCTCATCAAGGACGGTCTGGCCGAGATAGGAGACATGCGATGACGAACAGGGTGTTCGTGGTCGGCGTCGGTATGACGAAGTTCGAGAAGCCGGGCCGGCGTGAGGGGTGGGACTACCCGCAGATGGCCAAGGAGTCCGGCACGAACGCGCTTGCGGACGCGGGCCTGACGTACGAGCAGATGCAGGCAGCCTACGTCGGCTACGTCTACGGCGAGTCGACCGCCGGTCAGCGCGCGGTGTACGAGCTGGGGATGACCGGTATCCCGATCATGAACGTCAACAACAACTGCGCCACCGGCTCGACCGCGCTGTACCTCGCAGCTCAGGCCGTGCGCTTCGGGCAGTACGACTGCACGTTGGCGCTGGGCTTTGAGAAGATGAAGCCCGGTTCGCTGACGACCTCCTACGAGGACCGCGAGCAGCCGCTGATGAAACACCTGATGGCGCTGGCCGAGCTGCACGAGTTCGCGTTCCCGCCCGCGCCGTACATGTTCGGTGCCGCCGGGCGTGAACACATGGCCAAGTACGGCACCACCGCCGAACAGTTCGCCAAGGTCGGAGTGAAGAACCACCGACATTCGGTGAACAATCCATACGCACAGTTCCAGGAGGAGTACACACTGGAGCAGATCCTTGCCGCCAAAGAGATCTACGCGCCGTTGACGAAGCTGCAGTGCTCGCCGACCTCGGACGGTTCGGGTGCGGCCGTGTTGGCGAGCGAACGGTTCGTCGACGAACACGGCCTGGGCGATCAGGCGGTGGAGATCGTCGGGATGTCGATGGTGACTGATTTGGCCAATACGTTCGACGGCACGGCATCGGCGCTCGTCGGTGTGCACATGACCGAACTCGCGGCGCTGCAGGTGTACGAGCAGGCGGGCATCAGCCCGGACGACATCGACGTCATCGAACTGCACGATTGCTTCAGCGTGAACGAGTTGCTGACGTACGAGGCGCTCGGACTGTGCGGCGAAGGCGAGGCCGGCAAGCTGATCGACAACGACGACACCACGTATGGCGGCCGCTGGGTGGTGAACCCGTCCGGAGGCCTTATCTCCAAAGGGCATCCGCTCGGCGCGACCGGGCTGGCGCAGTGTTCGGAGCTCACCTGGCAACTGCGCGGTACGGCCGGCGCCCGTCAGGTGGACGGCGCCCGCGTCGCACTGCAGCACAACATTGGCCTCGGAGGCGCTGTCGTCGTCACCGCATACCGCCCCGCAAACCGCTGATCATCCTGATCTCATAAGGAGAAAGTTATGGCGCAAGCGCACGTCTCCGGAGTCCTCGACATGTCGCAGGACGACGCTTGGAAGCTGCTGTCGGACCTGTCCCGGTTCGGGGAGTGGATGACCATCCACGACTCGTGGAAGAGTAACATCCCGCCGCTGGCCGCCGGTGCGAAGGTCACCGAACAGCTCACCGTCATGGGTATGACGAACGTGATCGAGTGGACGGTGGACGCGTTCACACCCCCCGATTCGCTGAAGATCTCCGGTGCGGGGATGGCCGGTGCCCAGATCTCCTTCACGCTGTCCGTGGCGGCGGAGGGCCAGAAGGCGACCGTAAAAATCGACGCGGAATTCATCGGGCAGATGATGGTCGGCGCGATCGGTCAGGCGGTCGAGAAGAACGCGACCGTCGAGTTGGAGAAGTCGCTGGCCAAGTTGCAGGAACTGGCGGCCTGATCGTGGGCGCATTGGACGGACGCGTTGCGATCATCACCGGTGCCGGCCGAGGGATCGGACGCGAGCACGCGCTGCTGTTCGCCGCCGAGGGCGCCAGCGTCGTCGTCAACGATCTCGGGGGCGACAACACCGGCGCCGGTGCGGATGCCGGTCCGGCGCAGCAGGTCGTCGCGGAGATCCACTCGCTTGGCGGCAAGGCGGTTGCCAACACCGACAGCGTCTCGGACTGGAACGGCGCCCAGTCGCTGGTCAACCAGGCCGTCGAGCACTTCGGCCGGTTGGACGTGCTGGTCAACAACGCCGGCATCCTGCGCGACGCGTTCGTACCGTCGATGGACGAGGCGCAGTGGGACGCGGTGATCAACGTGAACCTCAAGGGTCACTTCGCGCCGCTGCACCACGCCGCTGCGTACTGG
>JBDTDN010000407.1:0-6202 GCA_039923055.1 Jatrophihabitantaceae bacterium | reverse complement strand
CCGGCGTCGGCGGCAAGCACGTCGTGCTGCGGCAGGTCGACGGCGGGGAGATCCTGCGGCGCATCGACCAACACGGAGTGACGATCATGTGTGCAGCGCCGGCCGTGGTGAACGCCGCATTGGACGGAGCCGCGAGCTGGGACGGCCCGATCCCCGGCCGCGACCGCGCACGTATCGTGGTCGCCGGCGCACCGCCGCCGTCCAAGACGATCGAGCGAGTGATCACCGAACTGGGTTGGGAGTTCTGCCAGATCTACGGCCTGACCGAGACGTCCCCAATCGTCACCGTCAACCGGATGCGCGCCGAGTGGGACGACCTCGCGCCCATCGAGCAGGCCCGCAAGTTGATGCGCGCCGGCGCGGTGGGGCTGGGCGTGCGGGTAGAGATCGACAGCACGGACGAGGTCATCACGGCGTCCAACCACAACCTGGACGGCTACTGGGAACTGCCCGAGGAGACCGCGCGCGTGCAGGAGGGTGGCTGGTTCCATACCGGCGACGGCGGATATTTGGACGACGACGGTTACCTGGTGATCGCCGACCGCAAGAAGGACGTGATCATCACCGGTGGGGAGAACGTCTCCTCGATCGAGGTGGAGGACGCGCTGACGTCCCACCCCGCGGTCCGCGAGGTAGCCGTGATCGGCATCCCGGACGAGAAGTGGGGGGAGTTGGTGACGGCGCTGGTGGTCACCGACGGCTCCGCCGTGACCGCCGAGGAACTGATCACCCACTGCCGCGCCCACCTGGCCGGCTACAAGTGCCCGAAGCGGATCGAGTTCCGGGAGGAGCTGGCACGGACGGCCACCGGCAAGTTGCAGAAGTTCAAGCTCCGTGAGTCGTTCTGGGCCGGGCACACCCGCCAGGTCAATTGACGTCGAAATCGCGGGCAACCTGTCGGCGCAGCCTGTTAGACAGGACAGCATGACCGCTCTGGCCGCTCCCATCGACGTGCGTGACCGCGCCGGCCTAAGAATCCAGGCCGAGGCGCATCTGCGCGCGCTCGCCGGTCCGGCAGCCGTGCTGCGCGAGGATCAGTGGACCGCCATCGAGGCTCTGGTGGCCGATCGTCGACGTGCCCTGGTCGTCCAGCGCACCGGCTGGGGCAAGTCTGCGGTGTATTTCATCGCCACTGCGCTGCTCAGGTCTTGCCCCATTGGGGCTGGCCCCACTGTCATAATCTCGCCGCTGCTGGCGCTGATGCGCAACCAGATCGCCGCTGCCGAACGCGCCGGCATCCGCGCAGCAACGATCAACTCCACAAACATCGAGCAGTGGCGGCGCACGTACGAGGCGGTCCGAGCCGGTGAGGTGGACGTACTGCTGCTGTCTCCCGAGCGGCTGAACAACCCCGAGTTCCGCGACGAGGTCATGCCACAGTTGGCTGCGACCTGCGGCCTGCTGGTCGTGGACGAGGCGCACTGCATCAGCGACTGGGGCCACGATTTCCGACCGGACTTCCGCCGGCTGCGGACACTGCTGCCCGAGTTGCCGACCGGAATCCCGGTGCTCGCCACCACCGCCACCGCTAACACCCGGGTGGTGAACGACATCGCGGATGTGCTTGGTCTGGGCAGGCAGACCGACGCCACCGACCCAGCCGCCGAGAATGAGGTACTGGTGCTGCGCGGCAGCCTGGACCGCGAGTCGCTGCACCTGGGCGTGCTGCACCTGCCCTCCACCGCACACCGGCTCGCCTGGCTGGCTGATCACCTGGGCGAACTCGACGGCTCGGGCATCATCTACACGCTCACCGTCGCGGCGTCTCAGGAGGTTGCCGACTACCTGCGCGGGCGCGGCATCAAGGTCGCCGCGTACTCCGGCGTGACCGAGCAGACCGAACGGCTGGCGGCCGAGGATGACCTGATCAACAACCGGGTCAAGGCCCTGATCGCCACGTCCGCGCTCGGGATGGGCTTCGACAAACCTGATCTCGGCTTCGTCATCCACTTCGGAGCACCGAGCTCGCCGATCGCGTACTACCAGCAGGTGGGTCGGGCCGGTCGCGGTGTGGACCGAGCCACCGTCCTACTGCTGCCGGGCAGTGAGGATGAGGCGATCTGGGACTACTTCGCCTCGGTCGGCTTTCCTTCCGAGGCCCAAGTGCGGGCGGCGTTGACGGCGTTGACCGACCAGACCGGGCCCGTGAGTACTGCCGCCCTGGAGACGCATGTCGAGCTGTCCCGCTCCCGGCTGGAGGCGATGCTCAAGGTGCTCGATGTGGACGGGGCAGCCAAACGCGTACGCGGGGGCTGGCTCGCCACGGGCGAACCCTGGGCCTACGACCGCGAGCGCTACGCCCGGGTGGCGCAGGTGCGCCAGGACGAGCAGCAGGCGATGCGCGACTACCAGTCAAGCAAAACCTGCCGACTTCGGTTTTTGCGCGAACAACTCGACGACCGGGAAGCCACGGACTGCGGGCGCTGCGACAACTGCGGCGGGCTGAGCGTGTCCGGCGCGATCTCCGAGCAGAGCGTCAGCACCGCGAGCGCCACGCTCGCACGGCCCGGCGTCTCGTTCGATGCCCGCCGGATGTGGCCGAGCGCGATGGCCGATCTCGGCGTCGGGGTGCGCGGCAAGATCGGGCCCGCTGATGTCGCCGAGGAGGGTCGCGCAATCGCCCGGTTCACCGACCTGGGCTACGGACAGCGGGTACGCGCCGCCGTCGGCACCGATTCCCCGGACGGCCCGGTGCCGGACGATCTGGTTCGCGCGGCCGTCCAAGTGCTCGGTACGTGGGGCTGGGAACAGCGACCCGAAGTCATCGTCCATGTCGGCTGCAACCGCCGGCCCACCCTGGTCGCCGACCTGGCAGCACGGCTCGGCGAGATCGGGAAACTCCCGGTTGCCGGCCAGATCAGTCATTCCGGCCGATCCGCCACCGGTCGGTCCAACAGCGCACTGCGCCTGCGGGAGGTCTGGAACACCTACGCTCTGAGCGAGGACTTGGCCGCCGCCGTGACGGGCCGGCCGGTCCTGCTGATCGACGACGCCACCGACACCGGCTGGACGCTCACGGTCGCCACACTGCTGCTGCGTCAAGCCGGAGCGAGCTCGGTCTACCCGTTCGTTCTCGGCATAGCCAGGTAGCCGATTCTGGCAGCGCACCAACCGGCAATAGCTTTTTGCCCTGCAAGCCTTCATGCTGAGTGCATTCGGCCACCCATGTGGCGCCGTCGGCAACGTTCGGGGTTCTGTCTATGACATCTGTGCTTGCGACACCTTCAGCCACCAAGCGGGGCAGCGATTTTGCAGCCCTCTCGCGGCGGATCAAGGACGAGAACCTGCTCGATCGCCGGCACGGGCACTACTCAGTACGTATCGCGCTGACGCTCGGCGCCCTCGCAGCCGCATGGGTCGCGTTCGCCCTGGTCGGGGACTCCTGGTACCAAACCATCGTCGCCGTCGGTCTCGGACTGGCATTCACCCAGGTTGCGTTCCTGGGTCACGACGGCGGCCATCAGCAGATCTGGCACTCCAAGCGGATCAACGACATCCTTGGGATCGTTGCCGGCGATCTGCTTACCGGCCTGAGTTACGGCTGGTGGGTGGACAAGCACAATCGGCACCACGCCAAACCGAACTACGAAGGCTTCGATCCCGACATCGGTGAGGGCGTACTTGCATTTACTACCGATCAGGTCGCCTCACGGGGCGGACCGATCAGCCGATTCATCACCCGGCATCAGGCGTGGCTGTTCTTCCCGTTGCTGACGCTGGAAGGCCTGAACCTGCACGTCGCCAGCGTCCAGTCACTGAAGGCCGGCAAGACGCACCGCTACCGCCGCACCGAAATCGTGCTGTTCACCATCCACATTCTGCTGTACGTCGGCGCCGTGCTGCTAGTGCTGTCGCCGGTCAAGGCGCTGGTGTTCGTCTCAATTCACCAAGCCATCTTCGGGCTGTACATGGGCTGCTCGTTCGCACCCAACCACAAGGGCATGCCGACGATCCGGCCCGGCGAGAACATCGACTTCCTGCGTCGGCAGGTGCTCACGTCCCGCAACGTCCGCGGCGGCTGGTTCACCGACCAGTTGCTCGGCGGGCTGAATTACCAGATCGAGCACCACCTGTTCCCGAACATGCCCCGCTCCAGCCTGCCGCGGGCCCAGCGGCTGGTCCGCGAGTACTGCTCCGAGTTGGAGATCCCGTACATCGAGACGAGTTTGTACGGTTCGTACGCGGCCGCTCTGCGACACCTGCATGACCTCGGCGCACCACTGCGCAAGCGCACCGTCGTCGCGTGAACTAGCCGTCACCGCGCCGGGTCAGACGCCACAGGCTGACCGGCAGCAGCACCAGCACGGCCACCGGGACGATCCACCAGACCGGTACGTCGGTGTGGCTGAGCCAGTACGTCAGAGCGAACGCGACGACGACGCCAACTGCGACGACCCAGTCGTCACCCACGACGAAGTCGTACCAGAACGCCCCGAACGCTCGAACTCTGGTCAGCATCACACCACCTTCGCCACATCCGATGGTGCGGCCGCACGTACCCGCAGATACCGCAGCCCGGCAACAATTGCGAGTGCGAAGGCCGCCACGGCGGCGACCAGTACCGGAAGCGCAGCGTCCTGTCCCGGCCAATGCGCGTGCGCCCCTTCGGCCCCCCAGAACATCCCGAACGCCGTGAGCATGACACCGACGACGAACTTCATCGTGTTCTCCGGCACGCGAGCCAGCGGCGCCCGTACTGCGACCCCGAGGCCGACCACTGCGAGGACAGCGGCAACGGCCGCCACAGCCGCGAGCGGGAGGTTGTGCTGATTGCTGCCGAACGTCAGGACGATGAACACGACTTCGAGTCCCTCGAGCACAACGCCCTTGAAGCACAAGGTGAATGCGTACCAGTCGCCGACGCCGGCGCGGTTCTGCGACGCGGCGGCCCGCGCCGCGTCAGCCTGTGCTCGGAAGATCTGTTCCTCGTCGTGCAGAGCCTTGTAGCCGCTGGCGCGCAGGATCGCCTTACGCAGCCACTGCAAGCCGAAGACGAGCAGCAGTCCGCCGACGAACAACCGCAGCCCGCTGAGCGGGATGGAGGAGACCGCAGGTCCTAGCGCCGCGATTATCGCTGCCAGCACGATCAACCCAGCGAGCACGCCGCGCAGCGCCGAACGCCAGTCACGGCTGGTCCCGGCCGCAAGCACGATCGTCGTCGCCTCGACCGCCTCGACGGTGCACGCGAGAAACACCGCCAGAAAGAGTGCTCCCGCGTTCAAGGACAACTCCTCTCAGGACCCTGCCTGACCAGACTGGGCCGGGCCGTCAC
Organism: Jatrophihabitantaceae bacterium; assembly: GCA_039923055.1. Lineage (GTDB taxonomy): Bacteria > Actinomycetota > Actinomycetes > Mycobacteriales > Jatrophihabitantaceae > DASXYU01. The sequence continues at coordinate 930 of JBDTDN010000407.1, read as the reverse complement.
CGAGATGGTGCGCCCTGCTCTCACGAACCCTACGGCGAACCACCTTCGCGCCCCGGGTCATGTCTCAACTCCCTGGTCGAGGACGGCCACCGTGACCCCGGCGCCACGTGCGGGACGTCGGAGCGTTGAGGACGAAGGTCCCGGCTGATTGGTGCGCTTCGGCCCGGGTGCGGAGCGGGTGGCGCGGGCAGGCTCAGAGGTATCAACAACAGTCACAAACCAGACCGCCCACGGAGGTAGTCATGACCATCCAACGCCCCGCCACCCAAAGCTCCACCACGCACCGCATCGATCACCCGGAGCTTGCCGCTGTGCCGGGGTCGATGCTCACCTCAACCGCTGCCAAGGCGCTCGCTGTCTTACGAGTCGCGGCCGGCTTCGTGTTCCTGTGGGCATTTCTGGACAAGCTATTCGGGCTGAACTACTCCACGCCCTCAGCCAAGGCCTGGATCCACGGTGGATCACCAACGAACGGGTTCCTCAAGTCCGTCAACGTCGGACCATTCCAGTCCTTCTATCACTCGATCGCCGGCACCTGGTGGGCTGACACCCTGTTCATGGCCGGCATGTTGGCTGTCGGCGTCGCCATGATCGCCGGCGTGGCACTGCGACTTGCCGCCGGTGCCGGCGCGCTGATCCTGGCGATGATGTGGTTCGCCGAGTACCCGTTCGCACAGCACACCAGCACCGGGGCAGCGAGCGGTTCGACCAACCCGCTGACCGACTACCACTTCATCTACGCAGTAGTGCTGATCGTGCTTGCGCTCAGCTACGCCGGCAACACCTGGGGACTTGGTCGGATATGGGCCCGACTGCCCTTCGTCCGCAACCACGCCTGGACCCGATAACCCGAACGGGTAGAACATCAGCACTCTGGCGGGGCCGCGATCGCCACGGTCCCGCCAGAGTGCTGTCCCACCGCCGTGTGCC
>JBDTDN010000406.1:0-9407 GCA_039923055.1 Jatrophihabitantaceae bacterium | reverse complement strand
CGACGCGCTCGCCGCGGCTACCGAGGCGCCCGGCGACGGGCGGTACTGGGACCACACCGCCGCGCACCCTCGGATGCCGCGCTCATCGGTCGCCGACCTCGGGCTGGATGGCTCGGAACGCCCGACGCTCGAGGAGTTGCTGGAGGGGCCGAGCACGGATCCGAGCGGCGAACGCAACCTGTTCGGTGCACTGCGACGGACGATGGGCAAGTGCGGCTACTCCTCGTTGAAGGAATTTCAGAAAGCCGAATTGATAGTGACGGGATTTCGATGATCAAGTTTGGCTACAAGGCGTCCAACGAGCAGTTCGCTCCGACGGAGTTGCTGCGGTACGGGGTGCTGGCCGAGGAGTGCGGCTTCGATTCGGTGTTCGTGTCCGATCACCTGCAGCCATGGCGTCATGACGGTGGGCACGCACCGTTCGCGATGACCTGGCTGGGTGCGTTGGGTGCGCGGACCGAGCGGATTGTGATGGGGACGTCAGTGTTGACGCCGACGTTTCGGTATCACCCGGCGATCGTGGCGCAGTCGTTTGCGACGTTGGGGTGTCTGTTCCCGGAGCGGGTGGTGCTCGGGATGGGTACCGGGGAGTCCATGAACGAGGTGCCGCTGGGTATCGAATGGCCCGATGGCAAGGAGCGGTTCGCCCGGTTCCGTGAGGCGGTGCGGCTGATCAAGGCGCTGTGGTCCGAGCAGCGGGTGTCGTTTGAGGGCGAGTATTACCGGACGGACAAGGCGACGATCTATGACCGGCCCGACAAGCCGGTGCCGATCTATCTGGCTGGGTCCGGTCCAGCGGCGACGCGCTACGCCGGCCGGGTCGGGGACGGGTACATCACCACCTCGGGCAAGGCACCTGAGTTGTACACGGACACCCTATTGCCGGCGGTGCGTGAGGGTGCGGCCAAGGCCGAGCGGGATATTGCCGATCTGGACATGATGATCGAGGTGAAGGTCTCCTTCGATCACGACCGCGAAGCGGCGATGGCCGCGACCCATTTCTGGGGTGCTCTCGGATTGAGTGCTGAGCAGAAGCAGGGAGTGGAGGATCCGGTCGAGATGCAGCGGCTCGCCGATGAGTTGAGTGTGGAGCAGACGGCGAAGCGGTTCATCGTCTCCACCGACCCGGACGAGCACGTCGCCGCGATCAAGACATATCTGGACCTGGGGTTCACCCACCTGGTGTTCCACGCACCGGGCCCGGATCAGGAGAAGTTCCTACGTCTGTACGGCGCGGAAATACTTCCCCGCCTGCGGAACTTGTGACCACATGACCTCTTCTGCGCTTAGGCGGGCGCTGCGTCGGGCCCGGGACGGCGTGACGCTGGACGCGGTGGAGGCCGAGATCCTGTTGGGCGCGCGTGGCGAGGAACTGGTCGACCTGTGCGCGTCGGCGGCGCGTGTGCGCGATTCTGGGCTGGCCGCGGCGGGACGTTCCGGGGTTGTCACCTACTCGCGCAAGGTCTTCATTCCGTTGACGCGGTTGTGCCGGGATCGCTGCCACTACTGCACGTTCGCGACGACACCAAACCGGCTGGAGGCGATGTACCTGTCGCCGGACGAGGTGCTGGCGATCGCTGAACAGGGCGCTGCGCTGGGTTGCAAAGAGGCACTGTTCACTCTCGGTGATCGTCCCGAGGACCGCTGGCCGCAGGCTCGGGAGTGGTTGGACGCGCACGGTTACGACGACACGCTGGCGTACGTGCGGGCGATGGCGATCCTGGTGCTGGAGAAGACCGGTCTGCTGCCACACCTGAATCCTGGTGTGCTGAGTTGGGCCGAGTTGCAGCGTCTGAAGCCGGTCGCGCCGTCGATGGGGATGATGCTGGAGACGACGTCGCGGCGGCTGTTCGAGGACCCGCACGGGGCGCACTTCGGCTCACCGGACAAGGATCCCGCGGTGCGGCTGCGGGTGTTGGAAGATGCTGGGCGCAGTAATGTCCCGTTCACCACCGGCATCCTGATCGGCATCGGCGAGACGCGCACTGAACGCATCGAGTCAATATTTGCGATCCGCAAGATTTCTCATGCGTACAAGGGCATTCAGGAAGTGATCATCCAGAACTTCCGGGCCAAGCCAGACACCGCGATGGCGAAGATGGCGGACGCGGAGATCGATGACCTGGCCGCGACCGTTGCCGTCACCCGCCTGGTACTCGGCCCGTCCGCCCGGATTCAGGCGCCGCCGAACCTGATCGGCGCCGAATTCGCACTGCTGCTCGGTGCTGGTATCGACGACTGGGGAGGTGTCTCGCCGCTGACCCCGGACCACGTGAACCCTGAGCGTCCGTGGCCACAGATCCAGGAACTCGCGGCGCAGTCCAAGGCCGCCGGGTTCGAGCTGGTCGAGCGGTTGACGGTGTACCCGTCGTACGTGCGGGCCGGTGAACCGTGGCTTGACCCGCGGATCAGTCCGCACGTCGCCGCGCTGGCCGATCCCAAGACCGGCCTGGCGCGAGAAGAGGTTGTCCTGCAAGGAATTGCGTGGCAGGAGCCCGAGGAGTCGTGGCAGACCGCGCAGTCCTCCGGGCGCACCGACCTGCACACCGCTATCGACACCGAAGGCCGGACAAACGACCGCCGGGATGACTTCGACAGCGTCTACGGCGACTGGGACGACGTCCGCGAGGCCGCAGTTCGCACCAGCGCACCGGACCGTTTCGACCCCGACGTCGCCGCCGCACTGCGCAGCGCCGAACGCACTCTGCACCAGGGCGACGTGGCCGGGCTGTCCGACGCCGACGCACTCACCCTGTTCCACGCCGACGGACCGGAATTGGACGCCATCACCCGGCTGGCCGACGACCTGCGCCGTGACGCGGTCGGCGAACAGGTCACCTACATCGTCAACAGGAACATCAACTTTACCAACGTCTGCTACACCGGATGCCGGTTCTGCGCCTTCGCCCAGCGTCGCACCGATGCCGACGCCTACACGCTCTCGCTGGATCAGGTCGGCGAACGGGCCGAGGAGGCGTGGTCGCTCGGCGCGACCGAGGTCTGCATGCAGGGCGGCATCCACCCGGACCTGCCCGGCACCGCGTACTTCGACATCGCGGCCGAGGTCAAGCGGCGGACCCCGGACATGCACGTGCACGCGTTCAGCCCGATGGAGGTCATGAACGGGGCAACCCGTACGGGCATGTCGATCCGCGACTGGCTGGCCAAGGCGAAGGAATCTGGCCTAGGCACGATCCCCGGTACTGCCGCCGAGATCCTGGACGACGACGTGCGATGGCTGCTGACCAAGGGGAAACTGCCCGCCGCCACCTGGATCGAAGTCGTCACCACAGCGCATGAACTGGGCATTCGCTCCAGCTCCACGATGATGTACGGGCACGTGGACACCCCCGCGCATTGGCTCGGTCACCTGCGCGTGCTGGCCAAGATCCAGGACCAGACCGGTGGCTTCACCGAGTTCGTCGGCCTGCCGTTCATCCACACCAACGCACCGATCTACCTCGCCGGTGTGGCCCGCCCCGGACCGACGACCCGGGAGAACCGGATCGTGCATGCCATGGCCCGCATCCTGCTACACGGCCGCATCGACAACATCCAATGCTCCTGGGTGAAGCTCGGTGTTGACGGCTGCCGCGAACTGCTCACCGGCGGCGTCAACGACCTCGGCGGCACCCTCATGGAAGAAACGATCAGTCGGATGGCCGGCAGCCAGCACGGCTCAGCCAAGACCGTCGCCGACATCGAGCACATCGTCCACGGGCTGCCCGGGCGCACCACCCGCCAGCGCGACACCCTCTACGGCCAGGTCAGTCCCGAACGCATCACCACCGCCGCGACCTACACCGGAACGTTGCCCAGCCTGGCCGTCCTACAGCACTGATCACGGCAGGATCAGAGCCAATCCTTGCGCTTGAACAGGACGTACAACGCGCCCGCGATCAGCACCATCGACACGATGCTGAAGACCAGGCCCGACTGTTTGCCAAACCCGGGATACGGGATGTTCTGCCCGAAATAGCCGGTGATCGCCGTAGGTACCGCGATGATCGCCGCCCAGGACGTCAGCTTCTTCATGATCTGGTTCATCCGGGCATCCGCCAACGACAGGTTCGTCTCGAACACGGACGTGATCATGTCCCGCAGTGATTCGGTCCATTCAGCGGCACGCAGCACGTGGTCGTACAGATCCTGGTAGTACGGCCCGAGTTCGGCGTTGCGGTCCTCGTCGACGGCTCGCCGCATGACGGTGTTCACCACCTCGCGCATCGGCAGAATCGCCCGGCGCGACTGCACGAGAGCCTTGCGTAGCGCGAATGTCCTGCGCTGCAGATCCTTGGCGACCTTGGCGCTGTCCTCGAACAGCACGTCCTCCAAGGCCTCGATCTCGTCGTCGAGTGACTCCACCGTGTCGAAGTAGCCGTCGACGATGACGTCCAGCAACCCATGCATCAACGCTCGAGGGCCGTACTTGATCAGGTCGTCGTTCTCGTCCCATCGCTTGACCACGGCATCCATCGCGAAAGCGTTGTCCAGGCGCACGGTGAAGAAGCCGCGGGGCAGGCTGAAGGCGGACACCCGGGTGGTGTGCAGAGATCCTGATTCCGGCTCGTGAGCCAGTGCGTAGGTCGTCAGGAACAGATGGGTGGCGTAGCGCGTCGCCTTGGGACGTTCGTGCTCGGCGACGGCGTCCTCGACCGCGTGTTCGTCCAGGCTGAGTTCCTCTGCAAGCGCGCAGAGGTCCTCGGTCGTGGGCGCACAGAGGTCGGCCCAGACCAGGCAGTCGGGCTGCTCGAGGTAGTCGGACACCTCGGCCAGCGAAAAGTTCTCGGCTTCTAGCGTCCCGTTGCGCCACACCCGGGTCCGTACGTCGGTCGGCATGCGCCCAGTCTGCCGTGCCGGACGTTGAACGCGTAGTTTCGTCGCTGTGCAGTGGACAGCGGCGCAACTTCCCGAGCTCTCCGGACGGATTGCGATCGTCACGGGGGCGAACTCGGGTATCGGTCTGCACACCTGCATCGGGCTCGCTGCGCACGGCGCGCGGGTGGTGCTGGCCTGCCGGGACGTCGATAGGGGCAAGCGAGCGGCGGACCGGATTCGGGCCACAACGCCCGACGCAGACCTCAAGGTGGTAGTGCTGAACTTGTCGTCGATGGCGTCGATCCGGGAGTTCGCCGGCTTGTGGACCGAACCGCTGGACCTACTGATCAACAACGCCGGCGTGATGGCCCCGCCCAGGCCGGCAACGACCGAGGACGGTTTCGAGTTGCAGTTCGGGACCAACCACCTCGGCCACTTTGTCCTGACCGGGCTGCTGCTACCGGCCTTGCTTGCGGCGCCGGCCGGCCGGGTGGTGACCGTCGCGTCAATCGCGCACGACGGTGGCACCGACGCCGTGCTCGGCGGCAACGCCGACACCGTCGGCTACAACGCGCAGCGCGCCTACTCCAACTCCAAGTTGGCCAACCTGCTGTTCGCGCGGGATTTGCAGCGCCAGGCCGCCGAGCGGGGATCGACGTTGACATCCGTGGCGGCCCATCCGGGTGTCTCGGCGACCGGTCTGTTCAGCGATGCCGAAGGCATGGGTGCAAAGCGAGTCATGCGGACTCTTGCGCCGCTGTTCCTCAAGGTGTTCACACAGTCAGCTCTCGCCGGTGCCCGAGGCTCGCTGTACGCGGCGACAATTGCCGAACCTGGCTCGTACACCGGACCGCAGCGGCTGGGTCAGACTCGTGGCGGGATCGGTCCGGCGCGGATGTCCAGCTACGCGCAGGACCAGAAGCTGGGTCGGGAGCTGTGGCGGCTCAGCGAGGAACTCACCGGGCTGCGCTACCCCTGGCCGGCCTGACGCACCGTTCGTCAAGGATGGGTCAGACCGGTCGGATTGGTTGGATCGGTTGAACGGGTTAGACCAGGGAGTCACGCCAGCTGGCGTGCAGGGCGGCGAACTGGCCGGTGCCCGCGGCGATCAGCTCAGCGGGTGCGCCATCCTCGATCACCCGTCCGTCGGCCAGGACCAGAACCCGGTCGGCGATCTCGACCGTGGACAGTCGGTGCGCGATGATCAGCGCCGTCCGCTCGGCCAGGACGGTGCGCAGCGCGCGTTGGACGATGCGCTCGGTCGGGACGTCCAGGGAGCTGGTCGCCTCGTCCAGGATCAGCACGGCGGGATCGGCCAGGAACGCGCGCGCAAACGCAACGAGCTGGCGCTGCCCCGCAGACAATCGACCGCCACGTTTGCGGACATCGGTGTCGTACCCGTCCGGCAGTGCGCTGATGAACTCGTGCGCGCCGACCGCGCCGGCTGCCGCGACGACCTGCGCGCGGCTGGCCCCGACCGCGCCGAATGCGATGTTGTCGGCCACGGACCCGGAGAACAGGAAGCCGTCCTGGGTGACCATGACAACGGCACGGCGCAGTTCGGCCTCTGCGACCGAGCGCAGCGCAACCCCGTCCAACCGGACATCGCCTGAGGTCGGGTCGTAGAAGCGGGAGATGAGCTTGGCGACGGTAGTCTTGCCGGCGCCCGTCGTGCCCACTAGCGCGACCGTCTGCCCGGCGGGAATCTCGATCGTCAACTCGTGCAAGACCGGGCGTTCGCAGATGTAGCCGAACTCGACGGCGTCCAGTTCGACCTGCCCGCGCACCGGTTGCGCCAACGGTGTCGGCGCATTCGGCTCGGGCACGCTCGGCTCCTGCGCCAGCACGGCCGCGATCTTCTCCAATGCTGCGGTGGCGGACTGCAGCGAGTTGTAGAAGACTGCGACGTCTTCCATCGGGTCGAAGAACTGCCGCAGATAAAGCAGGAACGCGGTCAGCACGCCAAGCGCAAGACCGTTGTCGGCGACACGGTAGCCGCCGATCAGCAGCACGATCACCGTGGCGACGTTGCCGATGAATGACGTTCCCGGGATGAAGACCGCATGCAGCTTGAACGTCCGCTTGTTGGCGTCCCGGTAGGCGTTGTTCAGGTCGCCGAAGATCGCATCGTTGCGGTCCTCGCGGCGGAACGCCTGCACCGCGCGGATGCCGTTGAACGATTCGACGATGTTTACGATCATGGTGGCGACCGTCTCGCGGGTGCTTCGGAACGCTGAGGCTGCGCGGGTGGAGAACCACCGATAGAGCAGCCACAGCGGGACGAGCGAGGCGAGTGCGATCAGTGCAAGCGGCAGATCCAGCAACAGCAGCAACACGCTGATCGCCGCGATGTTGAACAGCGCAGTCAGCAGACCGTCCAACCCGGCGTCGAGCAGTTCGGTCAACGTGTCGATGTCCGACGTGAGCCGGGAGATCACTCGCCCGGAGGTAAACCTTTCGTGGAAGGAAACCGACAGTGATTGCACATGGTCGAAGCCGCGACGGCGCAGATCGAACAGCACCGCCTGTCCGATGACGCCGCTGCGGATGACGAACAGTGAGCGAAGCATGCCGGACGCCAGCGCGGCGACGGCGAGCGCAATCGTCACCGCTGTGAGTGAGGCGTAGTCGCCGCGCAGCGCGTCGGGCAACGAGGTGTCGATGGCGACGGCGATCAACCAGGGCGCTGCCATCGTCGCGCTGGTCTGGACCAGGACGAGCACGAGAACCCAGGCGATCGCCTTGCGGTGTGGGCGAATGAGTTCCCCGAGCAGCCGGCGGGCGTCCGCTTTGAGTCGAGATCGTCCGCTCGCATCGGTGGTGAAATCGCCCTGCTCCTCGGCCTTGTGTGCGGCGAGTCTGCCCTGCCAGTGCACGGGATCGCTGGGATGTTCAACGGGGTCGGTCATCGCGCGCTCACCTCGCTCACCTGCGACAGCAACTCGCGGTAGGCCGGGACGGTGGCGAGCAGTTCGCTGTGCGTGCCGACGGCGGTGATCTGACCGGCGGTCAGCAACGCGACGCGGTCGGCAAGCAGGACGGTGGAGGGTCGGTGCGCGACGATCAGTGCGGTGGTCGTGGCCAGCACCCGGCGCAGCGCGTATTCCACTTGGGCTTCCGTATGCACGTCCAGCGCCGACAGCGGGTCGTCCAGCACCAGCACCTGTGGGCGCCCCAGTACTGCGCGCGCCAAGGCAAGTCGCTGACGCTGGCCGCCGGACAATGACAGACCCTGCTCGCCGATCCGGGTGTCGAGCCCGAACGGCAGACCGTAGACGAAGTCCGCTTGAGCCACCTCGATCGCCTCGGTGACGTCCGTTTCGTGGATGCCTGGCCGGCCGAGCGTCAGGTTCTCCCGGACGCTGGCCGAGAATAGCGTCGCCTCCTCGAACGCGGTCGTGACGGCATGCCGCAGGCGGTCCAGTTTTAGCTCACGCACGTCCACCCCTGCGATCAGCACGCGGCCGTGCGTCACGTCGTAAAGACGGGGGACCAGCGCGGTCAGCGTCGTCTTGCCACTGCCGACCGCGCCGACCAGGGCCATCGTCTCGCCGGCCCTGATCTGCAGATCGACGCCACGCAGCACATCGGCTGACGCGTCCTCGTACCGGAACCGGACGTCCTCGAACACCAGGCTCGCGCCCTGCTCCGCGGCTGGCCGACTGGTGACGGCTGACGGGCTGGGGTCCATGATGCTTGGCTGGACGTCCAGCACCTCGAACAACCGTCGCGCGGCGCTACCTGCCTCCTGCGTCAGGGCGAGCAACCAGCCGAGCGAGACGATCGGCCAGACCAGGCGTAAGTACAGGGTCAGGAACGCGATCAGCTCGCCGAGGGTGAGCACGTGATGAGCGACTGCGACGACCCCGCCCCAGGCGACGCCGGCAAGGATCAGTTGCGGCCAGCCCTCCAGCAGCGCCCAGAACCAGCCGAGCGTGTGAATCTTGACCAACTCGGCGTTCCGCAGCCGCTCGGCGTCCCGGGTGAAGCCGGCCAGCATGTGCGGGCGGCGACCGTAGGACTTGATCACCCGGATGCCGAGCGCGGACTCCTCGACGGACGTGGCGAGGTCGCCGGTGAGATCCTGGGCGCGGCGGGCATCGCGGCTGTAGCGAAGCTCGAAGCGGCGGGTGAAGATGACCAGTGGGGCTATTGCAACCAACACGAACATACCCAGCCAGAAATCGATATTGATCAATAGGATCAGGACGACCACGGCCGTCGCGGAGTTTGCGATCAGGAATACGAAGCCGAAGCCGATGAACCGGCGCAGCGTCGACAGATCGGTGGTCAGCCGTGAGAGCAATTGCCCGGACGGCCACTGGTCGTGAAAGCTCACCGGCAGCCGTTGCAGGTGCGCGAAAAGATCGCGTCGTGCGTCGGTCTCCACTCCCAGCGCCGCGTTGGCCATCGCATAGCGGCGGGCGAAGAACAGCACGCCCTCGGCGACGCCCAACAGCATGGCCAGCCCGGCCAGCGGCCAGATCGCGGCGGTGTCATGGTGCCGGATCGGCCCGTCCACCACGCGGCCGACGATCAGCGGCACCAGTGACTGCGCGAGCATTGCCCCGCTGGCGGTGAGAATCATG
>JBDTDN010000405.1:0-5748 GCA_039923055.1 Jatrophihabitantaceae bacterium | reverse complement strand
CCCGCAGCATCGCAGCACAGCGTGTACTGCGCCTGCCCCGGCGCAATCCGACCCAGGTCGTTCGACAGACACGCGTTGACGAACGCCGCCGCCCCCGCACCACGCACGATCGCCTTCCCCAAGTGTGAGACGTCGAAGATCCCGACCGACTCCCGCACCGCCGCGTGCTCCTTCAGCACGCCGCCACCGCTGGCCGCGTACTCGATCGGCATCTCCCAGCCACCGAAGTCGGCGAGCTTGGCGCCGAGTGCGACGTGGCGGTCGTACAGGGGTGAGCGCAGTAGGTCCGTCATGACGGCAACCCTAGATGCCGTCCTAAGATCGCCACATGCCTACCGTCTCAGCCGTGGACCCGTCCGCCCCACTCACCGCGGACGTGGTGATCGTCGGCGTCCGCCAGACTGCCAATGGCCCGCGACTGGCCCGGGGCGCCGAACCGGTGGACGCTGCCCTCGGCAAAAAGCTGCTCGCCGCACTCAAGGCCGTCGGTGCGACCGGGCGCGCGGACGAGGTCGTGAAGATCCCGACGCTCGGACTGGCCGGCTTCCCACTGATCGTCACGACAGGACTCGGGACCGACGCGAAATCGGCCGAACAACTGCGCCGCGCCGTCGGCGCCGCGCTGCGTTCGGTCGCCTCCCACGCGCGCGTCCACATCGCCATCGACGGCCCGGTCGGTGCGCTGACCGAAGGAGCCTTGCTCGGCAGTTACACGTTCACCGCCTACAAGTCCGCCCCGAGCAAACCCGCGCTGCGCAAGATCACCGTCGCCGCTGCGAATGACACGACGACCCGAGCCGAACTGCGCCGGGCCCGCGTCATCACCGAGGCCGTCAACCACACCCGCGACCTGGTCAACCTGCCGCCGAACGACCTGTACCCCGAGACGTTCGCCGAGCGTGCCAACGAGTTGGCGACCGCACAGGGCCTAGACGTAGAGGTGCTGGATGAGCGCGCCCTGAAGCGGGGCCGTTATGGCGCGATCCTGGCCGTGGGCAGCGGTTCGGCACGTCCACCCCGCCTCGTTCGGATCAGTTACCGTCCGAAGCGGGCCGTCGCCCGGATCGCCCTGGTGGGTAAGGGAATCACGTTCGACTCGGGCGGCCTGAACCTCAAGACCGCAAACCTGACGTGGATGAAGTCGGACATGGGCGGGGCCGCAGCCATGATCGCCAGCATCTGCGCCATTACCGCCCTCAGGCTGCCCGTCGAGGTCATCGCGACCGTGCCGATGGCCGAGAACATGCCATCTGGATCCTCCTACCGGCCGTCAGACGTCATCACTATGCGCAACGGGCGCACAGTCGAGGTCGCCGACACCGATGCCGAGGGACGCCTTGTTCTGGCCGATGCAATCATTCGGGCCGGCGAGGACGAGCCGGACTACCTGATCGAGGCATCCACGCTCACCGGCGCCCAACTGGCCGCCTTGGGCACACGTGTGATCGGGGCAATGGGCGAGCCGCGATTCCGGGACCAGGTCGTCGCCAGCGGCAACGCGGTCGGCGAAGCGTCCTGGGCGATGCCTCTGCCGGACGATCTCCGCGCAGGTCTGGACTCTTCGGTTGCGGACCTGACGAATCTGCCGACCGACCGCTGGGGCGGCATGCTCGTGGCGGGAAAGTTCCTCGAGGACTTCATGCCGGAAGGCGTGCCGTGGGTGCACCTGGACATCGCCGGCCCGGCGTGGAACATGGCCGGCCCGCGCGACTACACGCCCAAGGGCGCTACCGGTGGCGGCGTACGGACGATCATCGCCGCGGTGGAGCAACTCGCCGGCCGCTGATGCCGCGACCGATCAGGCCGGCGGATCCCCTGCCCGTGGCACGCCCGTCTGCCCCTCGGCCTTACGTTTGGCAGTCCAGTCCCGCATCCGCTGCGGGTAGCCGATGATCGTGCTTTCGTACAACGGGATCGCGTGCTTGCGAGCGAACTTGGCTGCCGCATCCGGCCCGTCCACCCGCCGTCGTGTCCACTCCCCCGTGCCCGCCACCAGCACTACCGTCGACGCCGTTACCGCCGTCTGCGGTTCGAGGTAGGCCTCGACACCGGACCGGGTCTTGACGAACTCGGTCAAGTGCGTGACATCGGCCGAATCAGCCTCACGCAACGTACCGTCCGGACCCTTTTTCCGTCGCGGTAACCAACCCACCGGATCACTCCATGCTGCTCGACGACACGTCTTGCCATGATTCCACCTGATCCGGCGCTGAGCATCCCCGCGGCGCCTTGCCCGGCATACGCCCGATCAGCGAGTAGTGCCAAGATGGATAGGTGCGTCTTTCCGCAATCCGGGGCGTCCCCAGACCGAGCAGGAGCAGCAGTTGAGCGACAACCAGTCTGATCTCGTCATCCTCGGCGGCGGTAGCGGCGGTTATGCCGCGGCCCTACGCGCCGCCGAACTCGGCAAATCCGTCGTACTGATCGAGAAGGACAAGGTCGGCGGCACCTGTCTGCATCGCGGCTGTATCCCCACTAAGGCACTGCTACACGCCGGCGAGGTGGCTGATGCGGCCCGAGAGAGCGCCACCTTCGGCGTCGATGCCACGTTCAACGGGATCGACATGGCCGGCGTCCACAAGTACAAGGACGGCGTGATCAGCAAGAACTACAAGGGGTTGACGTCCCTGATCAAGAGCCGCGGCATCTCGATCGTCGAGGGCGAGGGACGCCTGACGGGGCCCAAGACGGTCACAGTCGGATCGGACACCTATACCGGGACGAACCTGGTGCTGGCCACCGGCTCGTACTCGCGCACTCTGCCCGGACTGGAACTGGACGGACAGCGGGTCATAGCCAGCGAGCACGCACTTGTACTGGATCACGTGCCGACCTCCGCGATCGTGCTCGGTGGCGGCGTGATCGGCGTCGAGTTCGCCAGTGCCTGGAAGTCCTTCGGCACCGACGTCACGATCGTCGAGGCGCTCCCGCATCTGGTCCCGCTCGAGGACGAGGCGAACTCCAAGCTGCTGGAACGCGCGTTCCGCCGCCGTGGCATAGGCTTCAAACTCGGCGTCCGCTTCAAGAAAGTAGAACCTACCGACACCGGCGTCCGAGTGACGCTCGAAAACGAAGAGACGCTCGAAGCCGAGCTACTGCTGGTCGCCGTCGGTCGCGGACCGGTTTCGGCGAACCTCGGCTACGAACAGCAGGGCATCACGACCGACCGCGGCTTCGTCGTCGTCGACGAGTTGTGCCGTACGAGCGTCGACGGGGTGTACGCGGTCGGCGACCTCATCGCAACCCTGCAACTCGCCCACGTCGGCTTCGCCGAAGGCATCCTGGTCGCCGAACACATCGCCGGGCTGCCTGTCGTCCCGATCGACTACGCAGGCGTCCCGCGCATCACTTACTCCCAGCCCGAGGTGGCCTCCGTCGGTCTGACCGAGGCGCAGGCCGGTGAGAAGTACGGCCCGGACAAGATCAAGACCGTCACGTACGACCTCTCCGGAAACGGTCGCAGCGCAATCTTGAACACCAAGGGTGCGGTGAAGCTGATCGCCGAGGGCGCGGACGGTTCGGGGCCGGTACTCGGCATCCACATCGTGGGCGACCGGGTCGGTGAGCTCATCGCCGAGGCGCAGCTGATCTACAACTGGGAGGCCTTGCCGAGCGAAGTTGCCCAGCTGATCCATCCGCACCCCACGCAGTCCGAAGCGATCGGCGAGGCGCATCTGCTCCTGGCCGGCAAGCCCTTGCACGTGCACGACTGACGCCGAGCCAGCCCGTCAGCTTTCGAAAATGACCTAAGGAGTTCCAGGACCATGTCGGTTTCCGTGACCATGCCGCGCCTCGGTGAGAGCGTCACCGAAGGCACTGTGACGCGCTGGCTCAAGCAGGAGGGCGAGCACGTCGACGCAGACGAGCCGTTACTGGAAGTCTCGACCGACAAGGTCGACACCGAGATTCCCTCCCCCGCCTCCGGCACCGTGCTGTCGATCAAGGTCCAGGAGGACGAGACGGTCGACATTGGCGTTGAGCTGGCGGTGATCGGCGAAGCCGATGAAGCGGCCTCCGGCGGCGAAGCCGACGAAGCGGCCCCCGGCGGCGAAGCCGATGAAGCGGCCTCCGATGGGGGTGCCCTCGCGAATGCCGGCGAACCGGCGCCCGAGCCTGCTCCGACCACCCAACCCGAACCTGCACCCGAGCCGGCTGCGGCACCTGCCCCAGCGCCCGCACCTGTTGCTCAGGCAGTACCCGCTCCTGTTGCTCAGGCAGCGCCGGCACCGATACCTGTCGCACCGGTTCAAGCCGCAGTTCAGCCTGCTGCTGCACCCGTATCCGCCGATGCCGCTGGCGATGACGATGACGTCGCCGGCACCTACGTCACGCCGCTCGTGCGCAAGCTCGCTACTGAGCACGGCATTGACCTGGCGAGCATCCAGGGCACCGGTATCGGCGGGCGCATCCGCAAGTCCGACGTCCTGGCCGCCGCGCAGGACAGCGGCTCCGCTGCCCCGGCCCAGGTCACCGCGCCCGCAACAACCGCCACTTCCGCGCCTGCTCACGCCGCGCCGACTGCTGCACCAACTGCAGCAGTGCCGTCCGCATCGGCGGCACCGGCACCGGCCGCAGCAACCGCCAATGCCCAACGTGGGCGCGTCGAGCCGATGTCGCGGATGCGGCAGGTAATCGCCACTCGGATGGTCGAGTCGCTGCAGACCTCCGCACAGCTCACCACCGTCGTCGAGGTGGACGTTACCAAGATTGCCAGGCTTCGCACGGCCGCCAAGGACGACTTCGAAGCTCGCGAGGGCGTCAAGCTCAGCTTCCTGCCGTTCTTCGCCGTCGCCGCGATCGAGGCGCTTAAAGCACATCCGGTCGTGAACGCCTCGGTGGACATGGACGCCAAGACGATCAGCTATCACGACAGCGAGCACCTGGGCATCGCCGTCGACACCGATCGTGGCCTGCTCGTGCCTGTCATCCACGACGCTGGTGATCTGAACCTTGCCGGGATCGCTCGCAAGATCGCTGATCTGGCCGAGCGCACCCGGACGAACAAGATCAGCCCGGACGAACTGGGCGGCGGCACGTTCACGCTGACGAATACCGGTAGCCGGGGCGCGCTGTTCGACACCCCGATCATCAACCAGCCGCAGGTGGGCATCCTGGGCACGGGGGCGGTCGTCAAGCGTGCGGTCGTAGTCAGCGACGACGATTTGGGCGAGACGATCGCGGTACGCTCCATGATCTACCTGGCGCTGTCCTACGACCATCGCATCGTCGACGGTGCGGATGCCGCGCGGTTCCTGGCGACTATGAAACTGCGTCTGGAAGCCGGCGCCTTCGAGCGCGCGCTCGGCATGAAGTAGGAACGCGCTCGGGCTGAACTGGACCAGTGCCGCCGAGCACGGTCAGGCGGGTCCAGATCACCCCTGTCCGGGACTGTTCACGCCGGTCGCGGGACTGGGTTAGCTGCTGCTTGTGGTCTGCCCGCATCCTTGGGCGATCGAAGCGCACGCACGCACGTGGGCAGAACACAACACCCACGCCAAGCACCAGCTCCGCGATCGACGCTAGCGGGCGATATTGCTGATCACGTAGCGGGCTCCGGTACGCACCAAGGTGATGTGCAGTCGTGCCGGACCGCTGCCGTCTGCCTTCGCGACCGTGGTGCCGTTGCAGACCAGCGTCGATGCGGTCAGCTCGGCAGTCGCCTGTACGGTCACCTGCCCGGCGTTGCCGCTGATCAGCTGGACTGCTCCGTAGCGGGTATTCACACTGTCCAGGCCGCAGCCGATTGGG
>JBDTDN010000404.1:0-5591 GCA_039923055.1 Jatrophihabitantaceae bacterium | reverse complement strand
CAGCCGCCCGCGAACTTCCAGATCAGCACGACCGGTGTGGACACCGAGGTCGCCGATCTGGCAGGACCCCAACTGGTCGTGCCATTGCTGAACGCCCGATTTGCCACGAACGCTGCCAACGCCAGGTGGGGCTCGCTCTACGACGCCTTCTACGGTACGGACGTGATCGCCGAGAACGACGGCCGTGAGCGCGGGACGAGTTACAACCCTCGCCGGGGTGCCGAGGTGGTTGCTCGCGCCAAGGCACTGCTCGACGAGCACTTTCCGCTCGCGAGAGGTTCGCACGCAGACGTCACGAGCTACGCCGTCGACACTGGCGACGCCGGCGGGCTGCGGGTCACGACCCGAGCGGACGCCGGACGCCTTGCCGACCCCGCGCAGTTCGTCGGTTATCGCGGTGAAGCCACCGCGCCGACGGCGATCGTGCTCGTCCACCACGGACTGCACCTCGAGATCCAGATCGATCGGACGGACTCGATCGGGGCCACGGATCCGGCGGGCGTCAAGGACCTGCTGATCGAGTCCGCCGTGAGTGCCATCATGGATCTTGAGGATTCAGTTGCTGCCGTCGATGCGGCCGACAAGGTCCTCGGATACCGCAACTGGCTGCTGCTCATGCAGGGCAGGCTTGCCGCGGAGGTGACCAAAGGCGATCGCACCTTTCGCCGGACGATGCACCCTGACCGGACCTGCACCAGTGCCTCGGGCGTCACCGTGACCCTGCCCGGACGGGCGCTGCTGTTCGTGCGTCAGGTCGGCCTGTTGATGACCTCGAACGCCGTTCTTGACCGCGACGGCAACGAGGTGCCGGAGGGAATCCTCGACGCTTTCTTCACCGCGCTGGCAAGCACACACGACTTGCGGGGCAACAGCGAGCTTGCGAACTCGCGCACCGGAGCGATGTATGTCGTCAAGCCCAAGCTCCACGGACCGCACGAGGTCGCGTTCACCTGCGAGTTGTTCGGTCGGGTCGAACAGGTGCTGGGGCTGCCCGCCGCCACCATCAAGGTCGGGATCATGGATGAGGAACGACGCACCTCGGTCAACCTGAAGGCGTGCATCAAGGTGGCAGGTGACCGTCTCGCGTTCATCAACACCGGCTTTCTGGACCGCACGGGCGAGGAGATCCACACCTCGATGCTGGCCGGGCCGATGGTCCGCAAGGCCGAGATGAAGAGCCAGCCGTGGATTCGCGCCTACGAGGATTCCAACGTCGACATCGGCCTGGCCTGTGGATTGTCCGGCCGCGCCCAGATCGGAAAGGGCATGTGGGCCGCGCCGGACAACCTGGCCGAGATGCTGGAACTGAAGATCGGCCACCCGCGCGCCGGCGCAAGCACCGCCTGGGTGCCCTCGCCCACCGCGGCGACCCTGCACGCGCTGCACTACCACCAGATCGACGTCTGGGCCCGCCAACGCGAGTTGGCGGGTCGGCCGCCGACCCCGCTGTCGGATCTGCTGACGATTCCCGTCGGCGACCCCGCGGACTGGTCCGAGCAGGACCGTCGCGCGGAACTGGACAATAATCTCCAGGGCGCGCTCGGGTACATCGTGCGATGGGTCGACGCCGGGGTCGGCTGCTCGAAGGTGCCTGACATCCACGGGACGGCACTGATGGAGGATCGGGCCACCTGCCGCATCTCCTCCCAACACGTGGCGAACTGGCTTCTCCATGGCGTGGTGGACGTGCAGAAGGTCGAGCAATCGCTGCGCCGGATGGCTGTGGTCGTCGACCAGCAGAACGCCGATGACCCGGACTACGTGTCGATGGCGCCGTCGTTCGCCACCGAGGCATTCTTGGCCGCTCGCGAACTCGTGCTCGACGGCACCGCACACCCGAGCGGCTACACCGAGCCCGTCCTGCACGCCCACCGACTGGTGCGCAAGCAGCAAGCAGACAGGAAATGCGCATGAGTATCACCCTGCAGACCGCCCGCACGATCATCGCGGGTGCCCGCGCCGCCGGTGCCGAGCGAGGCTTCAAGCCGTTGACCGTCGTCGTTCTCGACTCGGGTGGCCATGTGCTCGCCGTTGAACGCGAGGATGGTTCGTCCAACCGGCGGTTCGAAATCGCGCACGGAAAGGCGCACGGCGCGCTCTCGCTGGGCGTGGGTTCCCGGGCGCTGATGGTGCGCGCCGAACAGCAACCGTTCTTCATCGCCTCGGTTACCGCCGCTGTCGGTGGAGCGCTCGTGCCCGTCCCGGGCGGCGTCCTCGTTCGCGATGTCGACGGCGCGTTGATCGGCGCAGTCGGAGTCACGGGCGACACGTCGGACAACGACGAGATCGCCGCAGTCGTCGGCATCGAGCAGGCCGGGCTGGTCGCCCAGCCGGACTGATCGGGACCAGGACCGCCAGCAGGTCCAGCAGGTTGTCCGGCGTGAGGCGAAGCCTTGTGTCGGTGTGCGAATTGTTACCCGGTGGTAACTTGTCGGGAACGTTCGACGACTGGATCGGGTAGCTGATGCGAAAGATGGAGCGGGTCTGGGCGCTGTTGGGCGCGGCAACGTTCGTGCTCACGTGCACGGTGGCACCCACTGCGGGTGGCGCAAGCACCCCGCCGGGGCAGGACGGGTTCTACAGCTACACCGGCCGCACCTCCTTGCAGGAGATCGCGCCGGGTACGGTGCTGAAGACTCGGACGATGCCCTATCACCTGTTCGGGCTCGCCCTGCCGTTGTCGGCGACTCAACTGCTTTACCGCTCGACCGATCAACTGGGTCAGCCGACGGTCAACGTCACCTCGATCGTCCGCCCACCGGGCAAGGTCAATGCCGCCCGTGCAGTCTCGTATCAGTCCTTCTACGACTCGCTGAACCCGGCGGACGAGCCGTCCTACGCGATCTCCGGCGGAACCACGATCGGGGGCGTCATACCGAACATCGAACTGGCCGTGTTCGGCGCGTTCCTGTTGCAGGGGTACAGCATCATCGTTCCCGACACCCAGGGTCAGGGTGCCGACTTCGCCGCCGGCCCGGAGTACGGCATGAACACTCTGGACTCGATCCGGGCCGCAACGCGCTCATCGGCCACCGGGCTCACCGCGGCGACCAAGATCGGCATGATCGGCTATTCCGGCGGAGCGATCGCCACTGGTTGGGCCGCGGCGCTCGCCCCGGCGTACGCACCCGAGGTCAACCGTCAACTCGTCGGTGCGGCGGAGGGCGGCGTGCTCGTCGATCCGGACCACAACCTGCATTACATCGACGGGAGCAGGGTCTGGGCGGGCGTGGCACCGATGGCGCTCATCGGAATCTCGCGCGCGTTCCATATCGATCTCACGCCCTATCTGAGCGACTACGGCAAGCAGCTCTACGCCAAGTTGCAGGATGCGTCGATCATCAGCGTTCTGGGCGCCTACGGTGGTTTGACCTGGGCGAAGCTGGCCAAGCCCGCCTATCAACGGCCCGAGAGCATTCCCGTGTTTGTCCATGCCGCGAACCAACTGAACATGGGTAGTGCGCCCACTCCGACGGTGCCCATGTTCATCGGGCAGGGTGCCAACGGGATCCTTGAGGGGACGTTGGGCAACAAGCCGGGTATCGGCGCGGGTGACGGTGTGATGATCGCCGCCGACGTCCGCAGCCTGGCCCGGCAGTACTGCAGCCACGGCACGAAGGTTCAGTACGCGCAATACGACGCGACGAGCCACTTCACCAGCGTGGCGTTCTGGCTCCCAGCAGCGATTTCCTGGCTGAGCCAGCGGTTCGCCGGAAAGCTGGCGCCGCAGAACTGCGCGTCGATCGCGCCTGGCAACAGTCTGGCGCCCGTACCTGCGCCGTAGGTCTGCTCGACGCCGGTCGGCTCGTCAGGCTATTTCCGCCGGGAGATCGTCCTGCCGATCCAGGCGACCGGGTCGTACTTGTGGTCGACCACGCGCTCTTTCATCGGGATGATCGCGTTATCGGTGATCTTGATGTGCTCGGGGCAGACTTCGGTGCAGCACTTGGTGATGTTGCACAGGCCGACACCCTGTTCGGCCTGGGTGAACTCGGCGCGGTCCTTGCGGGTATCGAGTGGATGCATCGCCAACTCGGCCGCCCGGATGAAGAACCGGGGGCCGGCGTAGGACTTCTTGTTGTCCTCGTGATCGCGGATGACGTGACAGACGTCCTGGCACAGGAAGCACTCGATGCACTTGCGGAACTCCTGCGAGCGCTCGACGTCGACCTGCTGCATCCGGTACTCGCCAGGCTTGAGGTCTGCAGGCGGCGCGAAGGCCGGGATCTGCCGGGCCTTCTCGTAGTTGTACGAGACGTCCGTGACCAGGTCCCTGATCACCGGGAAGGTCCGCATCGGCGTGACGGTGACCGTCTCGGCCTCGGTGAACGTCGACATCCGGGTCATGCACATCAACCGTGGGCGACCGTTGATCTCGGAACTGCACGAGCCGCACTTGCCGGCCTTGCAGTTCCAGCGCACCGCAAGATCGCCAGCCTGGGTGGCCTGCAACCGATGGATGATGTCCAGGACGACCTCGCCCTCGTTCACCTCGACGGTGTAGTCCACCAGTTCGCCACCGTCGGCGTCGCCGCGCCACACCCGGAACTTTGCGTCGTACGTCATGCGTCAGCTCCTTCGGCCGGCAAAGCGGCGAGTTCTTCATCGGTCAGATATTTGGACAGCTCATCGCGCTTGAACAGGGCGAGCAGGTCGGCGCGCATCGGCACCATGGGCTGCTCGGTCACGACGATCCCGTCTTCGGACGGAGCGCAGATCAGGTTCTTCTCGCGCCACTGCGGCACCATCTTCGGGAAGTCGTCGCGAGTATGTCCACCGCGCGACTCCTGCCGTAGCAGGGCCGCCTTGGCGATGCACTCGCAGACGAGGAGCATGTTGCGCAGATCCAGCGCGAGGTGCCAGCCCGGGTTGAACTGGCGGTGTCCCTCGACTCCGACGTTTCGCGCGCGTTTCTTGAGCACTTCGAGCTTGTCCAGCGCCTGCTGCATCTCGCCGGCGGTGCGGATGATGCCGACCAGGTCATTCATGGTCTGTTGCAGTTCCTGGTGGAGCGTGTACGGGTTCTCGGCCGTGGCTGGATCCGGCGGGTCGAACGGGGCCAGCGCCGTCTTCTGCGCGGCCTCGACCGCCCCCGCGGTCGCAGTCGGCCGCGCGTCGCCCAGCCCGCCGACGTACTCTGCCGCCGCCATGCCTGCGCGACGGCCGAACACCAGCAGGTCGCCGAGGGAGTTGCCACCGAGGCGGTTCGAGCCGTGCATGCCACCGGCCACCTCGCCGGCCGCGAACAGTCCGGGCACGCGAGCCGCGGCCGCGGTGTCCGGGTCGACCTCGATGCCACCCATGACGTAGTGACACGTCGGGCCGACCTCCATCGGCTCGGCGGTGATGTCCACGTCCGCCAGTTCCTTGAACTGGTGGTGCATGGACGGCAGCCGCTTGAGGATCTCGGCCGGGGTACGCCGCGAGGCGATGTCCAGGAACACGCCACCGTGCGGTGAGCCGCGCCCGGCCTTCACCTCGGAGTTGATGGCGCGGGCGACCTCGTCCCGTGGGAGCAGGTCCGGAGTTCGCTTGTTGTGCTCCGGGTCGGCGTACCACCGGTCGGCCTCGGCCTCGTTGTCGGCGTACTG
>JBDTDN010000403.1:0-5898 GCA_039923055.1 Jatrophihabitantaceae bacterium | reverse complement strand
ATCATCGAACATGTGTTCGGCTATCGTCAACCTGTCAATGCGACGGCGCGCCGGGTAGGGGTGGACGGCACGGTACGCAGGATGCAGCATGGGGAGGGAACCTCGGAGGTAGCCGATGGAACCCACCGTCAACGTCCACACCGCCAGCGCCGACACTCACAAGCCTGACGCCTACCGGGCCGAACTCGAAGCAGTGCGACTGCGCCGCGCGGAACTGCGCGAATCACTCGTCGCCCTCGAGCAGGCCCTCGCCTCGCCCGCGGTCGGCCGCAGCATGATCTGGGGCGAACGGGTGCGCAGCATCCTGGTCGAGGTAGCCGACGACTTCCGTGAACACATCGAAGTGACCGAAGGCACGGACGGACTGCACCAGGCGATCTTGGCCGGGGACGTCCGGCTGACGAACGCCGTCAGCGCGCTGACCTCCGAGCATGCTCAGATCGCCGCCGAAATCGCGGATCTGATCGTGGCGACCGAGCCGCCGGTGACGCCGCCGGATGTGGCCGATGTGCGCGAACGCAGCACCCGGATGCTGGGTCACGTGATCCGGCATCGACAGCGCGGTGCTGACCTGATCTACGAGGCGTACGCCACCGACATCGGCGGCGGCGACTGACTCAGCCACAGTTATACAACGGGCACAGCGTTATTCAACGGGCACAGCGTTATTCAACCGGCACAGCGTTATTCGGCGAGCTCCACGTCCAGGTCTGCATCATGGGCGTTCATTCGGTCCGGATGCAGGAAGACGAACCGCTTGTAGCCCCAGAACCGGAAGATCGTGCCGAGGCCGATGGTGCCTACGTTGACGATGAACACCGTGCCGCTGCTGTGGCCGTAGTGCAGTGGGTAGACGAAGAACGCGATGATCAATTCGGACAGGATCAGCACGATCAGGTTGATGCCGAAGAAGAACGACGTCTCCCGTCCGAGGCTGCTTCGGGCCCGGTGTGAGAACGACAGGTACCGGTTGCCGAAATAGGCGAACACCGTCGCGACGATCGTCGATACGCACTTCGCCTTCAGGGCACCGTGCGGGGAGAGCAACGCGAACAGGCCCAAGTCGATGACCAGTGAGATCAGCCCGATCAGGCCGAATGCGGAGATCTCCTTGAACAGGATCCGCCATGAGCTACGCAGGTACTCAGTGAGTGAGGAATGACCCGCTGGCGTAAACATGGTGATACCGAATCTTACGCAACGTGCCACGCCTGCCTGCCTGATCCTGGGCGAGTTCTCATTCAGCACGCCCCGTCGGATCGGCAGCGAGCAGCTTGCCTCCGGTCCACGTCCATCCCATGTCCAGGTGGCACTAGGCTCGGCATTCGTGGACGCTCGCACCGCATTGCCCGTCGTCGCAATGGTCGGCGCCGGTCAACTGGCGCGAATGACGCATCAGGCCGCGATCGCGCTGGGCCAATCACTGCGGATCCTCGCTGACTCGGCCGATGACGGCGCCGCGCTCGTCGCCTCGGACGTCGTCGTGGGTGATTACCGGAGCCTGGCGGACCTCCGCGCGTTCGCGGTCGGCTGCGAGGTGCTGACATGGGACCACGAACACGTCCCGAATGAGCACATCGCCGCCCTGGCTGCCGAGGGCGTGGCAGTCCACCCAAGAGCCGAGGCGCTGGTCTATGCGCAGGACAAGGCAGCAATGCGGACGCGGCTGTCCGAGCTGAACATTCCGTGCCCGGCCTGGGTGGACCTCGACGCGACGGACGACCCGGCTGCAGCGTTGGAGAGCTTCGGCGGGCAGGTGGGTTGGCCGCTGGTGCTGAAGGCCGCGCGAGGCGGCTACGACGGCAAGGGGGTATGGGTCATCGATTCGCTCACCGATGCCCTCGATCTGTTGTCGACTTTGACCCCGCCATCGGCGCGATCGGGGGCTTCTGACACCGATCGCGGGGTCAAAGTGGGGCTGATTGCGGAACAGAAGGTGGCGATCCGGCGCGAGCTCGCTGCGGACGTCGCCCGGTCGCCGTTCGGGCAGGCGGCCGCGTGGCCGGTCGTCGAGACGGTCCAGGCGGATGGCATCTGCGTCGAGGTGATCGCGCCGGCCCCGCAACTGGCGCAGGAACTGGCCGATCGGGCGCAGTTGCTGGCCCTGCGGATCGCCTCCGAACTCGGCGTCACCGGTGTGCTCGCCGTCGAGTTGTTCGAGACCGTCGACGGCACGCTGCTGGTGAACGAGCTGGCGATGCGCCCGCACAATTCGGCGCATTGGACGATCGAGGGCGCGCGCACGTCCCAGTTCGAGCAGCACCTGCGCGCCGTACTGGACTACCCGCTCGGGACGACGACGATGACCGCACCCGTCGTGGTGATGGCGAACCTGCTCGGCGGCGCGGACGACGTCGAGCCGAAAGGCATCGACGAACGCATCCACCACTGCATGGCAAGCTGGCCGGATGTGAAGATTCACCTGTACGGCAAGGCGTTTCGCCCCGGTCGCAAGGTTGGTCATGTGACGGCGCTGGGCACCGAACTGGCCGAGGTCCGCGCGCGCGCTGCCGCGGCGGCCGACTACCTCATGAACGGAGCTATCACGCGATGAGCGCAAGCAGCGATCCAGTAGTCGGCGTGATCATGGGTAGCGACTCGGACTGGTCGGTGATGGCCGCCACCGCCGAGGCGCTGCGCGAGTTCGACGTGCCGCATGAGGTTCATGTCGTCTCGGCCCACCGCACCCCGCAGGGCATGGCGACCTATGCACAGCAGGCGGCCGGCCGGGGCTTGCGGGTGATCATCGCCGGAGCAGGGGGTGCTGCCCATCTGCCCGGCATGGTCGCATCCATGACACCGCTGCCAGTGATCGGCGTCCCCGTCCCGTTGAAATACCTGGACGGGATGGACTCACTGCTCTCGATCGTGCAGATGCCGGCAGGGGTGCCAGTGGCCACGGTGTCGATCGGCGGTGCGCGCAACGCCGGACTGCTCGCCGTGCGCATCCTGGCCAGTAGCGATCCGGAACTCTCGCGGCGTATGTCCCGGTTCCAGGACGAGCTTGCTGAGTCTGCGCAGGCCAAGGACGCCGCCTTGATCGAGAGGGTCCGTACGCTGACCGAATGAGCCGACCCGACCTGCGCGAGCTGCCGCGCTCGTCGAAGGTGCTGGCCGCACTGTTCACGGTGCTCGCGCTGGCCGCTGCGATCGCGCTCGTGATCCAGTCACAGTCGGACCCGGTCGTCCACACGCGCAGCCAGTTCATTGCAGGGACGCCTGAGGCTGGGGCGTCGGTGTCGCTGGACACCACGCTGTACCTACCGGCCAAGACGCCGGCCCCGGCGGTGCTGCTCGCGCACGGCTTCGGCGGGACGAAAGCCGATCTGGACGGTCAGGCGCGTACTCTCGCTCAGCACGGGTACGTCGTTCTTGCTTATACGGCAAGGGGATTCGGTCACTCAGGCGGGCTCGTCCACCTCGATTCGCCGCAGTACGAGGTGCATGATGCCAGCCTGCTCGTGACTTACCTGACCACGCTTTCGCAGGTCGAGCGCAAGGACGGCAAGCCGCAAATCGCGGTGGCCGGGTCGTCCTACGGTGGCGCGTTGGCGCTGCTGCTGGCCGGCACCGACAAGCGCATCACCGCCGTCGCTGCCGACATCACGTGGAACAGCCTCGCCCACGCGCTGTTCCCGAATGCGACCGGCACCGTTCCGGGCGTCTTCAAGAAGATCTGGGCGGGGTACCTGTTCCAGGCGGGCCTGGGCAGCGGGCAGAGCCAGGCGGGCCTGGGCAGCGGGCAGACCACCTCGGCTGGCGAGCCGACAACGTGCGGGCGGTTCGCCGCCGACATCTGTGCCGCGTACCAGTACGCCGCGCAGACCGGCCGGCCGAACGCGGCGATGCTCAGCCTGCTCAATGCGTCCAGCCCGGCGGAGGTGCTGAGCAAGATCACCGCGCCCACGTTGCTCACCCAGGGCGAGCAGGACTCGCTGTTCGGCTTGAGCGAGGCCGACGCCAATGCGCGTGGCATCGCCGCGAACGGGACGCCGGTACGTGTCATCTGGCGCGCGGGCGGACACGACAGTTCCTCGACTGCCGGTAGCGACGTGACCAGCGCGATGCTGTCCTGGTTCGGTGCTGCGTTCGGTCCCGGGATCCACGGCACCCAACCGTTCACCATCGATGAGGGTGCCAAGATCACCTCGGACGGCCAGGCGCGGGTGCGGGACACCATCCACGTCGACGCCTATCCAGGCTTGGGCGGCGGCACGGCACAGGCCCGCGTCGTCCCGATCGCCGGACCGCCGCAGACGATCACCGCACCCGCCGGTGGCAATCCGGCGGCGATCACCGCGCTACCGATCCTGGGCGCCGCGCTCGGCCAACTTGGCCAGTTCAGCCCGGGCGCTCAGCTCAGCGCGATACCTGGCCAGTTCGCAACGTTCCTGTCTGCGCCGCTCAGCGCGGACACCGAGATCGTAGGTACGCCGACGGTGACGCTGACGGTGACAGCTCGGGCGTCCGCCGATGCGGTGTTGTTCCTCGCGCTACGTGACGTCGCGCCCGACGGTAGCCAGGTGCTGCCGTCCAACCTGGTCGCTCCGCTGCACCTGACCGGGCTGCACATCGGTGTACCGCAGACAGTGGCGGTCCGGTTGCCGTCGATCAGCCAGGACGTTTTCGCAGGGCACCGACTGGCGGTCACAGTGGCTACCACCGATCTGGGCTATCAGCTGCCCGTCGACGCGCGGACGTACATGGTGGCGTTGGACAGCGGCAGCGCGGCGCTCGTGGTTCCGACGGTGACTGGCTCGATCGTCCACGTCGGGACACCGATCGCCTGGCTGATAACCGGAATTGCGACCGCACTGCTGATTGGGTCTGGTGTCTGGCTGCTCCTGCGCCGTCGTCGGCTAGCGCTGCACGCCGACGCCTCGCTGGCCACGGTCCCGATCGTGATCACCGATCTGGTGAAGGAGTATGGCGACGGGTACCGAGCCGTGGACGGGGTCAGTTTCCGTGTTGAGGCGGGCCAAGTCGTCGGTCTGCTCGGACCCAACGGCGCCGGCAAGACCACCACGCTACGGGTGCTTGTCGGGTTGATCATCCCGACGTCCGGAACGGTGCACGTCTTCGGTGATCCGGTCGTGCCGGGGGCGCCGGTGCTCGCGCGGATCGGCGCCTTCATCGAGGGGCCAGGATTCTTGCCACACCTGTCCGGCCGGGAGAACCTCGAGTTGTACTGGGCCGCGAGCGGACGTCCCGACGCCGAAGCCGACTTCGAGACGGCGTTGCAGATCGCCGGCCTGGGCACTTCGGTCGAACGTCGTGTCAGGACCTACAGCCACGGTATGAAGCAGCGATTGGGTATCGCCCAAGCCATGCTCGGGCTGCCTGAGGTGCTGGTGTTGGACGAACCGACCAACGGCCTGGACCCACCCCAGATTGCCGAGATGCGCGAGGTGCTGCAGAGCTATGCCGCGACCGGACGCACAGTCGTGGTCTCCAGCCACCTGCTCGCCGAGGTGGAACAGACCTGTACGCACGTCGTCATGATGCACAAGGGTCGGCTCGTCGCGGCCGGTTCGGTTGCCGAGATCGCCGGTGCCGGGGCGATGCAGTTGGCAGTGCCCGATCCCGGCGAGGCGATGTGGATCCTGGCTGCCGCAGGGATCACCGCGCACACCGTCCCCGCGCGCCGAGCCCTTGAGGACGTCTTCCTGGATCTGGTAGGTGATCACGAATGAGCGACACCTCGTTAGCGAATGGTGGACCATGAGCGCACCGACAAATCGCGGCGTACATGCGCGGTTGGCAGAACTACCTAAGGGCGGTACGTCGACGTTCGATCCCCGCCGCACGTTGCGGCTGCGGATCGAATTCATCCGGCAACTCAAACGTCGCCGCACCCAGGTCACCGTCGGTGTGCTGCTGGTGCTGCCCATCATTATC
>JBDTDN010000402.1:0-4436 GCA_039923055.1 Jatrophihabitantaceae bacterium | reverse complement strand
GGCCGTCGACCCGGTCTTGGAGGGCATCGTCCGCGCGAAGCAGGATGTGCTGAACAAGGGCGAAGCCGGCTTCACAGTGCTGCCAGTGCTCATGCACGGCGACGCCGCGTTCGCCGGTCAGGGCGTCGTGGCCGAGACGCTCAACCTGTCGCAACTGCGCGGCTACCGCACCGGCGGTACCGTCCACGTCGTCGTCAACAACCAGGTCGGCTTCACCACCTCGCCGTCCGCCTCCCGGTCCTCGCTGTACTGCACGGACATCGCACGGATGATCGCCGCCCCGATCTTCCACGTGAACGGCGACGACCCTGAGGCGTGCGTGCGTGTGGCCAAGCTCGCCGTCGAGTACCGGCGCGAATTCAAGAAGGACGTCGTCGTCGACATGGTCTGCTACCGGCGGCGCGGCCACAACGAGGCGGACAACCCGTCGTTCACGCAGCCGCTAATGTACGACATCATCGACGCCAAGCGCAGCGTCCGGAAGCTCTACACCGAAGCTCTCGTAGGCCGCGGCGACATCACCCTGGAAGATGCCGAGGCCGCACTCAAGGATTTCCAGTCCCAACTGGAGAAGGTCTTCGTCGAAACGCGCGACGCCTCCGGCAAGGCTGCACCCGAGCGCCAGATCGAGCACGTCACGCCGTCGCAGCACGTCACCACCGCGACCACACTTGAGGCGATCAAGCGGATCGCCGACTCGTACGCCACACCGCCGGAAGGCTTCACCCTGCACCCGCGGCTCAAGCCACAGATCGACCGCCGCGTCGCGATGGGCAGCAACGGCAACGTCGACTGGGCAACCGCGGAACTGTATGCCTTCGGCTCGCTGGTGATGGAGGGCCGCGCGGTCCGGCTGGCCGGTCAGGACTCGCGCCGCGGCACGTTCACGCAGCGACACGCGACGCTGATCGACCGCAACACCGGCGTCGAGTACACCCCGTTGAAGTACCTGTCCGCGGACCAGGCACCGTTCTGGATCTACGACTCGCTGCTCAGCGAGTACGCCGCGATGGGATTTGAGTACGGCTACTCCGTCGAACGCGATGACGCGCTGGTGTGCTGGGAGGCGCAGTTCGGCGACTTCGCTGACGGTGCCCAGACAATCATCGACGAGTTCATCGCCTCCGGCGAGGCAAAGTGGGGACAGCGTTCGGCAGTCACTCTGCTTCTGCCGCACGGGTATGAGGGCCAGGGGCCGGACCACTCGTCGGGCCGTCCTGAGCGCTTCCTGCAGATGGCGGCCGAGAACAACCTGACGGTCGCGATCTGCTCGTCGCCGGCGAACTACTTCCACCTGCTGCGGCGCCAAGGGCTGTCGCCGGTGCGTCGGCCGTTGATCGCGTTCACGCCGAAATCGCTGCTGCGGCTAAAGGCAGCAGTCAGCCAGTTGGACGAATTCACGACCGGGACGTTCCAGCCGGTTCTGCCTGATACGACAGCCGATCCGGCTCAGATTACCCGTGTGCTGCTGTGCAGCGGCAAGGTCTACTACGACCTGCAGCACTTCCGCACCGAGCAGAACCGTGCCGACATCGCGATCGTTCGGGTCGAGCAGCTCTACCCGCTGCCGACCGAACAGATCCGCGCCGAGCTCGGCCGATTCCCCAACGCTCAGCTGGTGTGGGTGCAGGAGGAGCCGGCGAACCAGGGCGTGTGGCCGTTCATCGCACTCAACCTGCCCGAGCATCTGGACGGTCGTCCGCTGCTGCGCGCATCCCGCAAGGCCTCGGCCTCCCCCGCCGTCGGCTCGCACAGCATCCATGAGGCGCAGCAGGCCGAGATCGTCGCGACCGCGTTCGGCTGAGCGATGCCGGAGCCGATCCGCTGGGGCATTCTCGGCGCGGGCCAGATCGCCGCGAAATTCGTCGGTGATCTCACCGCGTCGGCCGGCAGCGTGCCGGTTGCGGTTGCCGCGCGTGAGGGCGATCGCGCAACTGCCTTCGCCTCCCAGCACGGTCTGGTCCGTTCGTACGGCTCGTACCGCGAACTGGTCGAGGACCCTGACCTGGACGTCATCTACATCGCCACCACGCACGCGCAGCACCATGAGCATGCTCTGCTCGCGCTCCGGTCGGACAAGGCGGTGCTCGTCGAGAAGGCGTTCACGCTCAACGCCCGGCAGGCGCACGAGGTGGTCGCAGAAGCGCGGATGCGCCAGCGGTTCTGCATGGAGGCCATGTGGATGCGGTTCCATCCGCTGATCGGCCTGGCCCAACAGATCGCACTCTCCGGAGAGCTCGGTGAAATCGTCGGCATCCGCGCGGACCTGTCGAAGGTTTTCGACTACGACCCCGGCGCGCGCCTGTTCGACCTGGCCGCGGGCGGCGGCGCCCTGCTCGATCTGGGCGTGTACCCGGCGACACTGGCCTGGCTGTTGCTGGGGCGCCCCGACACCGTGCACGCATCGGGATCTATCGGGTCCACCGGTACCGATCACACCGCTGCGATGCAGTGGGGATACGCGGACGGGCGGGTCGGTCAGATTTATTGCAGCGCGACCAGCGAGAGCCCGTACGCGGCGCTGCTCACGGGAACTGCAGGCTGGATCCGGTTCGAGGGGCGGATGCATCACCCAAGCGCCCTGACGGTCCATACCGCCACCGGCGACCGAGTGCTGGCCGGGCCGCCGGCCGAAGGGAACGGTTTCGGCCCGGAGATCGCCGAAGTCGAACGTTGCCTCCGCGCCGGCGTAACCGAGAGCCGGCTCGCCCCGCTCGAGGAGACCGTCGCGATCCTAGAGATACTCGACCAGGCGCGCCGCCAACTCGGGGTGCGCTACCAGGCCGACCAGAGCGACAAGGACTGACTATGTACTTCACCGACCGTGGCATCGAGGAACTGATCGAGCGGCGCGGACACGAGCAGGTCAGCCTCGAGTGGCTCGGCGCGCGGCTACAGACATTCGTCGACCTGTTCCCGGATTTCGAGACTCCGGTGGATCGGTTGGCGACGTGGCTGGCTCGTGCAGATGACGAGGACCCCGAACTGGACTGACGTCGAAGATCCGCATGAACAGTTGTGCCAGCGGACCGATCGACACCGCGAACAACACCGTGCCGATGCCGACCGTCCCACCGAGGAACCAGCCGGTCACCAGTACCGTCGCCTCAAGCAGCGTCCGGGTGAACCGGATTGAACGGCCGGTCTTGCGCGCCAGGCCAGTCATCAGGCCGTCCCGCGGACCGGGCCCGAAGTGCGCGCCGATGTACAGGCCGGTGGCAACGCCACAGAGCGCCACGCCGCTGACCATGTCCGCGATCCGCCACGGCAGGTGGTGCACATGCGGCAGCCACATCAGCGAGATGTTCATCCAGACGCCGATCAGGACGACGTTGCTGATCGTGCCGATCCCGGGTAGTTGCCGCAGCGGGATCCAGAGCAGCAGGACCGCCGCGCCGACGATGATGGCCACCGTCCCGATGGCCAAGCCGGCGTGCCGCGCGATGCCTTGGTGCAGGACGTCCCACGGGTCCAGGCCGAGTTCGGAGCGAACCAGCAGCGCCCCGGAGAGCCCGTAGAGTGCCAGGCCAATATAGAGCTGTACGAGCCGTCTGGTCAGGCCATTTATGTGCACGCACACTATTATTTCAGGGGCGTCCAGCAATTTCCCAGGCCATTTCTCGCTAACTGGTTGACGGTGGCCGGGCCAATTTGGACTGACTTGTGGCACGATTGGCGCCATGGCACCCGCATCCCGAATCGGTGGACGGGCGCTGGCCGCGCTGCTACCCGACCTGAGGACGCCGGCCGGGCCGGTCTACGCCGCAGTCGCCGACGGGATCACCGCTCTCGTGCTGGACGGTCGGGTGGCGACGGAGACGCGGCTGCCCTCCGAGCGTGAACTCGCCGTCGCACTGCACGTCAGCCGGGCGACCGTCACGTCCGCATACGACGCGTTGCGGGCGAGGGGGTATCTGGTCAGCCGAACCGGTTCGGGAAGCTTCGTGGCCGTTCCTGCCGGGTCACGGCCACGCACGGCGCTCGCGCGCTGGTCCCGTGTCGGTCCGGCGGATGAGGACGTGATCGACCTGTCGTGTGCGGCCCTGCCTGCCCCGCCGGACGTGCTCGCGCCGGCCGTTTCCGCCGCTGCCGACCAACTCGCGCCGTACACCCTCGGCGACGGATACGACCCGACCGGGCTGCCCGTACTTCGCTCGGCAGTCGCAGCCCGGTACTGCACACGCGGAGTACCCACGTCCGACGATCAAATCCTGATCACGAGCGGTGCATTGCACGGTCTGGATCTGTTGCTGCGGCTGCTGATCGGCCCTGGAGACCGTGTCCTCACCGAGTTGCCGACATATCCAGGTGCGCTCGATGCGATCCGGGCGAACGGTGCCCGGGTCGTGCCCGTGCCGATGGCTGCCGTTGACTCCGGAGGGTGGCAAGTGGATCAGTTGCAGTCGACGCTGCGGCAGACCTCGCCCCGCCTGGCC
>JBDTDN010000401.1:0-13629 GCA_039923055.1 Jatrophihabitantaceae bacterium | reverse complement strand
CGGTCATCGAACAGGTCAACGCCGACCTGAAATCCGGAGCATTGGCACACCTGCCGTCCGGGTCGTTTGCCGCGAACTCTGCGTGGCTCGTGCTGGCCGCGATCGCGTTCAACCTAACCCGCGCCACCGGCACCCTCGCCTCGGGCTTCCACGCCCGGGCCACCGGTGCCACCATCCGCCGACAGCTGATCACCGTCCCGGCCCGGCTCGCCTCCTCGGCCCGTCGACTACGCCTGCACCTACCGGCCGCATGGCCCTGGCGTGAGGACTGGCAGCAACTGTTCGACACGCTGCACCGCCCACCCCGAGCCGCCTGACACCCCGTATCCGCCGGCCGCAACGGCCCCGACCAGAACCCGACGTGGAAGAGCCGGACACACCGGCAGCACGATCACGCCCAAGACCTGATTAACCAGCAGGAAGATCAACAACTTATCGGAAAGCGATCACACCAATTCACGCGGTGGATCCGGGCTGAGCAGGCCCGGCGAGCTGGCTTGTTACTGCTTCGGGAAGTTGAGCTTGGTGATGTCCGGCAGGTCGATACCGGCTAGGCCGGGTGGAAGCTCGGGCATCGCACCGGGGCCAGCGCCCGGGAGGCCACCGAGGCCACCGAACGCGCCGGGTCCCATGCCGCCGAATCCGGCAGGCAGCTTGGCCTGGGTCGGGCCGCGGCCGCCCTTGCCCTTCTTGCGCTTGTTCTTGGACGACTTGGTGGCGCTCTTGGTACGGCGCATGCCCGGCATACCCATCCCCCCGAGCTGCCCCATCATCTTGCGGGCCTCGAAGAACCGGTCCACAAGTTGGTTGACGTCGTTGACCTTCACACCCGAGCCGTTGGCGATCCGTAACCGACGCGAGCCGTTGATCAGCTTCGGGTTCTCCCGTTCGTCGGGCGTCATCGAGCGGATGATCGCAGCGGTGCGGTCCAGATCCTTGTCGTCGATCTGGCTGATCGCTTCCTTCATCTGCCCCATGCCCGGCATCATGCCGAGCAGGTTGCCGATCGGGCCCATCCGGCGTATTGCCATCAATTGCGCGAGGAAGTCCTCCAGCGTGAAGTTGTTCATGCCGCCGGACAGCTTGGCGGCCATCTTCTCGGCCTCAGCCTCATCGAAGGTCGACTGCGCCCGCTCGATGAGCGTCATCACGTCGCCCATGCCCAGGATGCGCGAGGCCATCCGGTCGGGGTGGAAGACGTCGAAGTCTTCGAGTTTCTCACCGTTGGACGCGAACATGATCGGCTGACCGGTCACCTCGCGCACCGAGAGTGCGGCGCCACCACGTGCGTCGCCGTCCAGCTTGGTCAGCACAACGCCGGTGAAGCCGACACCGGTCTGAAACGCCTCAGCGGTGTTCACGGCATCCTGGCCGACCATGGAATCGACGACGAACAAGATCTCGTCCGGACGGATGGCTGCTCTGATGTCAGCGGCCTGCTGCATCATCTCGACGTCGATGCCCAGTCGTCCGGCGGTGTCGACGATGACCATGTCGTGCTGCGCACGGCGGGCGAAATCGATCGAGTCACGTGCGACCTGGACGGGATCTCCAACACCGTTGCCGGGTTGTGGCGCGTAGACGGCCACCCCGGCCCGCCCGCCGACGACCTGCAGTTGGTTGACAGCGTTGGGCCGCTGAAGGTCGCACGCCACGAGCAACGGCGCATGGCCCTGTGTACTCAACCAACGGGCGAGCTTGCCAGCGAGCGTCGTCTTGCCCGCGCCCTGCAGGCCGGCAAGCATGATCACCGTCGGCGGCTGCTTGGCGAACTTCAGCCGCCGGGTCTCACCACCCAGGATCGTGACCAGCTCGTCGTTCACGATCTTGATGACCTGCTGCGCGGGGTTGAGCGCCTTGGACACTTCCTCGCCCTTGGCACGTTCCTTGATCGCGGCGATGAACCCCCGCACGACCGGCAGCGCGACGTCCGCCTCTAACAGCGCGATCCTGATCTCGCGCGCGGTCGCGTCGATATCGGCGTCGGAGAGTCGACCCTTGCCGCGCAGGTTGGTGAAGGCGGCAGTCAGTCGATCAGACAGCGTGTCGAACAACGCGACATCCTTAACGGTCAGTTACGGGGCAGCTCCCAGGCTACTTGCCGGATGCTGGGTCCGGTCACGTCCGGGCCAGGAACATGTGTCACGCTCTGACCGTGATGCCGGCTTCGATACATCTGGCTCGGACGCCGTTGATGCGCGCGGTCGGCGGTCAACTGCTCCAGCCCTTGTTCCTGTTGGTCGCCGTCTTCGGCTTCCTCGGTGCCATCATCAATTCCAAGCAGGGACCAGCACCGCTCATCATCGCGATCCTCGCGGTGGTGTTGTGGCTGGTTTCGGCGACGGCCAGCGCGGAAGCGGACGACAACGGCATGCGTTGGCGCTGCTACCTACGGCATGAACTGCCCTGGTCGGAAATCACGGACATCAGCTTGCATCTTCAGGTGTTCGGATGGCAGGGCGCGCGTCCGGTGATTCTGGTCCGGACCGTGCATCGCACCCTAAGACTCGTCCCGGCGACCGGACACAACAGCGCCAACGTCACCTTCTGCCGCGAACTGCGGGCGCTTGCCGCGGCACATGGTGTCCAGGTGGATACCTCGGGTTGGAGCGAGGCCTACCTCTAGCCGCCGGCGCCACGTCGGTCAATCCGTCGAGTAGGTGCGATGGCTGACCCCGCCCTTGCCCTGTTCGGCTCCCGCGTGGCCACCGGCGAGCAGGACCTCCCGCACCGTGCTCTTGTTCTTGTCCAGTTCCTCGGTCAGATCCTTCAGTGCAGCCTTCATCTTGGCCAGCTTGGCGAGCACCTTCGCGGTGCGCTCGCTGACGACGATGAGCTCTTCGGTCGTCCTGGTGATCTGGACGGTGACCCGGCCCGCGGTGATATCCGCCTGGATCTCGATGTAGGTGATCGCGACCCCGATCGACCCGCCGAACGTGCACCATGAGGTCGCGATCGCACCGAGGATGGCAGGCAGCACCGTGAATTCGATGAACTCGGAGATCAACGTGTAGACCAGATCCTTGAGCGTCGCGACGATGCCGCCCACCAGCCGAACGACGACGGCCAGCGCCTCGGCTTCGGTCGACGCACCCGCGAGCGAGCTGGAATACGCGTTGGCGACCTGACGGTACGAATCCGATGCTGTGCCGGACCACTGCTCAACCTGGTTCGATGCTGTGACGTAGGCGCTCTGGCTCTCACCGAGCGAGCGGGAGATGTTGTCCCAGGTGTTGGCAATCTGCTCGATCGCTGCCGCGTCACCCATCAGCTTGTCCCATACGTCACTGATGCCCGGGAAATGTTCGAGCAGCCAGCCGACGCCAGCGGAGATGAGTCCACCGAGCGGGTTGGCACAGTTCGTCAGGATGTCGATCCCGACCATCCCGCCATCGAACAGCGTGTCCCAGCTGACGCTGTCGGTGACCAGGTCCTGACCCAGATGAAAGATGTCGCCGGCCGCACCGGAGCCGTCGGCCCCGGGCGTGCCCTCGCTGGTCGCAATCAGGCCGCCCACTATCGACCCCCGCCGCCAGAGTTGGTGATCGTCTGCTTGTTCGCCTGTTCGACTCCGTCGTAGGTGGCCGCGTTCGCCGCGATGGCGCCGGAGATTGCCTGCGCAAGCTCGCTGTTCTGCGTGATCAGGTCCTGCATGTGGTCGGCCCACATGTTCAGGAACGGTTGCGCGAGCGCGTCGAATAACACTCCGTAGACCATGCCACCGGCCCGTTCTGTGCCGGCGGCGGACGCCGCGGTCGCGACGTCAGTGGCGACGGCTTGCACCAAGACGGCGTGCGTCTTGAGTTCGTCAGTGCAGACGTGGAACCCATCGCCGCTCATCGACCCGCTCCTGCATCCTCGATATCCGGATCCGGATCCGGTGGAATCGCCGCACGCATCATGTCGACGGCGGGCGAGCCGGGTGCGTGCCGCTGCACGATCTCGGCTGCCTTCTCCGCAGCCAGTCGGCAGCCCTGCTGGTAGGCGGTCATGATGCCGCCGGCCAGTTCGGCAGGCGTCGCATGGGCGCTCGCCGGCTCTATGACAAGGCTGCGCATGATGCCGCCGGCCCCGACCGTCACCGTCGCGAAGCCATTCCTGGCCCTCGCCGTCTCCAGGACGGCCGAGAGTTCGACCTGCATCTGCTCGGCACGCGCCCGAAGCTCACCTGAACGGGCGTTCAGATTGCGAAGGAAGGCATCCGTGCCGAGGCCGACATCGTTCGGGATCATCGTTCTCCAATTCGACAGATCGACCACATAGCCGTAATCGTCCTACCCACCGAAGCCCCGTGTCTCACTCAGCCGCGGCGACCGGTCCGCTCAGATCAGACCTGATCCACCGTCGACATACAGGACCTGACCGGTGACGTAACCGGCTTCCTCCCCGGCGAAGAACGCGACCGTGTTGGCGATGTCAGCCGGCAGGCCACCACGACGCACCGGGATGGTGGCCGCGACCGCCTCACGCATGCCCTCGATGTTCGTTCCGATCCGCTCGGCAGTGGCCGCGGTCATAGCCGTCTCGATGAACCCGGGGGCAATCGCGTTGGCCGTGACACCGAACGGACCGAGTTCGATTGCGAGCGTCTTCGTCAGACCCTGCAGTCCAGCTTTAGCCGTTGAGTAGTTTGCCTGACCACGGTTACCGAGGGCGGACGTGGAGGACATCGAGACGATCCGACCGTACTTGGCCGCGACCATGTGTTTCTGCGCGATCTGGCTGCACAAGAACGCACCACGCAGGTGGACCTCCATGACCAGCGTCCAGTCGTCGTCGGTCATCTTGAACAGCAGGTTGTCGCGCAGCACCCCGGCATTGTTGACCAGGATCTGCAGCCCGCCGAACTCGGCGACGAGCGCGTCCACCGCAGCCTGAACCTGATCCCGCTTGGAGACGTCCGCGCCGAGGCCGATTGCCTGGCCACCGTCGGCCTTGATCTGCTCGGCGACGGCCTGCGCCGCGTCCTGTTGCAGGTCGAGCACGCCGACCTTCGCACCACCCGCGGCCAGGCGCTTGGCGACCTGCGCACCGATTCCCTGCGCGCCGCCGGTCACGAGCGCAACGCGGTCCTGAACACCTGCCATGTCGATACTGCCCTTCTGAGAGAACGTCGTGGGATTACTTCGAACGAGAGATCAGTCGCCGAACGCCGGCCAGCCAACGATCGGGGTCGGACGCCTTCTGCGCCCAGTACGTCCCGACCTCCGGATGCGGCAGGACCAGGAACCTCTCGGCGGCGAGCGCCGCGACCACCGTATCGGCAACGTGTTCTGCGCTGACGATCTGCCCGGACGCCGCCACCGCCTGCGCACCTGCGTTGCCCGCTTGCAGAGGATCGAGCAGCAGTGGAGTCGCCACACCCAGCGGGCAGAGCACGCTGACTCCGATCCCCCGGTCGCCGTAGGTGACCGACAGCCATTCGGCGAACGCGACGGCGCCGTGCTTACTGACCGTGTACGGCGCGTCACCGGGCGAGGTGAGCAGTCCGGCGGCCGAGGCGGTGTTGAGCAGGTAGCCCCCGCCGTGCTCGATCATGTGCGGGACGACGGCCCGGGCCGCGTAGACGTGCGACATCACGTGGACGTCGAAAGCCTTGTGCCACAGGTCACCAGGATCGTCGAGTTCGACGCCGGTGGTGATGCCGGCGTTGGAGCAGAACAGGTCGATTCGGCCGAAGCGGGCGATAGTCCGATCCACCAGCGAGGCGACCGCGTCGGCGTCGGTGACGTCCAGGCCCTCGGCCACTGCGCCGATCCCCTCGGCGACGGCTTGCGCGGCTCCGGCGTGCAGATCCGCCACGATGACCGCCCGCGCACCGTCGGCCGCGAACCGCCGGGCAAGCGCCGCACCGATGCCGCTGCCGCCGCCGGTGACGACGATGACCTTGTCCTTGATATCCATTCAGGCCTCCGGACCTAGTCGGCGGACGGTGTCTGTCAGCCCGGCGAGATCGCCGGTCTCTGGCGTGGGAAGCAGGGCGATGACGGGAGTCTTGACGCCGGCGTCGGCGTAGGCCTGCACTTGGGCGCGACAGGACTCCGGTGAGCCGTGCAGGACCAGGTCGTCAACGACGGCATCCGGGATGGCGGTGGCCGCTCCTGCGCGGTCGCGGCTCGCCCACGCCTCGTGCATCGGGCGCAGCGCGTCGCCGCGGCCGAGCCAGTCGTGGAACGCGGCGTACGCGGGCACCGTGAGGTAGGTCGAGATCAGCATCTTGCCCAGGTTGCGGGCGTACTCGACGTCCTCAGTCGGGCAGACGAAGATCCGCGCGACCGTGTCGGCGGAGGAATTGCCGATCGCCTCCACACACCGTTCGACGTCGTAGGACGCGAGCCAGTTCAGGATCGCGCCATCTGCCTCACGCCCGGCCAACCGCAACATCTGCGGCCGCAGGGCGGCAAGCAGGACCGGCGGAGGGACGGCCGGTGGCTGCTCCAGCTTGAAGCGCTTGATGGTGAACGTGTCGAACTTGCCGTCCACGCGCTCGCCCGCCAGAGCGGACTTGACTACCCGCAGCACGTCTCGACTGCGCTTATACGGCTCGTCGAAGTTCAATCCGTTCCAGTTTCCGACGATCACCGGGCTGGATGCGCCGAGCCCGAGCACGAACCGCCCCGGTGCCGCCGCGGCCATCGTGGCGGCCGACATCGCTATCAGCGCCGGACCGCGGGTGTACACCGGCACGATCGCCGTGCCCAGCCGCAGTGTCGGCTCCCATACCGAGGCCAGTGCGAGCGGGGTGAATGCGTCGGTGCCGTTCGTCTCGGCCGACCAGATGTCGGTGTAACCGAACGATGGCAGCGCGGCGATCAGTTCGGCGTGCGCAGGCAGCGGCGTGCCGATCAGCGGAACGGTCAGTCCCCACCCGCTCATGTGCGGATCTCCAATGCGGCAAGGGTGAAGTCGGCTAGCTCGATGGCGATCTGGGCCGGCTTCTTGCGTCCGTTCGGGCGGTACCAGAGCGGCAGTTCGTTGATGACACCGAAGATCGTGAACGTGATGACTTCCGGTGAGGCCACCTTGGCGAAAGCGCCAGATGCCTGGCCTTCCTTCACCAGCCGATGCACGGTGTCGTGATAACGGCGACGGGCGCGGCGATACTCGGTCGTCCGTTCGTCGTCCAGTTTCTGCAATTCGCGCCAGAAGACCAACGCCCGCTGCGTGCTGGCAGCCGTCGACTCCACCAGATCGGTGATCAGTGCGCGCAACGTGTCCGATGGCGTGAGTCCACGGGCCAGGATCTCATCCAGCGCCGCGAGTTGCTGAGCGATCAGGTCGCCGTAGACCTCGTAAAGCAACGCCTGCTTGCTGGCGAAGTGGTGGTAGAAGCCACCCTTGGCCACGCCCGCTTGCGCAAGCACCTGAGCCACGCTCGTGCCGTCGTAACCCTGCTTGGCGAACAGGTCGACCGCCGCGTCCAATACCCGATCCCGTACCCCAGTGGTCATCGCTTCAGGTACGGGCGTAGTTCCTGGCGGGCGATCGAGCGCAGGTGTACCTCGTCCGGGCCGTCGGCCAGGTGCAGGGTGCGCAGCATCGCCCAGGACTCGGCCAGCGGGGTGTCGCCGGACACTCCGGCCGCACCATGCGTCTGAATCGCCTTGTCCAGCACATAGGACGCGGCTCGCGGAGCGGCCACCTTGATCGCGGCGATCTCGGTACGGGCCCCCTTCGCACCGACGTTGTCGATAAGCCAGGCGGCCTTGAACACCAGCAACCGGGCCTGCTCGATGGCCAGCCGCGACTCGGCGATCCACTCCTGCACGACACCGTGCTGGGCAATCGGTGAACCGAACGTGGAGCGTGAGACGGCGCGCGCACACATCAGCTCGAGCGCCCGCTCGGCCATGCCCAGGCTGCGCATGCAGTGGTGGATGCGTCCGGGTCCGAGCCGGGCTTGGGCCATCATGAAACCGCCACCCTGCGGGCCGAGCAGGTTGCTCGCCGGCACCCGGACCTTGTCGAAGTTGATGACGCCGTGACCGCCGTGCGGGCCGTCGTCGTAACCGAAGACGGTCGTCGAGCGTTCGACGGTCAGGCCGGGAGCATCCAGCGGGACCAGAATCATCGAATGCCGCGCATGCCGGTCCGCATCGGGGTCGCTGACCCCCATGACGATCGCGATCTTGCACTCCGGCCGCATCGCCCCACTGGACCACCACTTGCGCCCGTCCACCACATACTCCTCACCGACGCGCGTGATGCTCAACGCAATATTCGTCGCGTCGGAGGAGGCAACCGCGGGCTCGGTCATCGAGAAGCAGGAGCGGATCTCGCCGTCCAGTAACGGTCGTAGCCACTGCTCGTGCTGGACGTCCGTCCCGAACATGGCGATCAGTTCCATATTGCCGGTGTCCGGTGCGGCGCAGTTCATCGCTTCTGGGGCGAGGGCGGCCGAGCGACCAGAGAGCTCGGCGATCGGCGCGTAGTCCAGCACCGTCAACCCGGCACCGAAGCGGTCATCCGGCAGGAACAGGTTCCACAGCCCCTGCTCGCGCGCGGTGGCCTTGAGTCCGGAGAGGACGGTCGGTGTGCGGAACGGGTCGCCCGCCGCACGATTGGCTGCGGTCTGCTGCTCGAACTCGTGCTCGGCGGGGTAGACGTGCTCGTCCAGGAAGGTGCGCACCTGCTGCTGCAGTGCCTCGGATCGTTCGCTGTGCGTGAACTCCACGTCATGTCTCCTATCGGTTGGCGAGCGAGTGCAGAGCGGCCGTGAGCAGGCCCGGCACCGCGGCGCCGAAATGGTCGAAGCCGAGGCCGACGGTCTTGCCTTGCAAGTAGCGGTGGTGGATACCCTCCGCGACGACGGCCAGTTTGAAGTAGCCGAAGCCGACGTACCAGTCCAGATGGGTGAGGTCGCGGTGCGCGCCTGCGCCGTAGCGGGCCACCATTTGCTCAGCGGTCAGAAACCCATCGCCCGGGTTCATCCGCGGCATCACGAAGTCATCGGTCGCCGACAGGTTCTGGTAGACGACGAGAAGGCCGACATCGGTGAGTGGATCACCCAGGGTGGCCATCTCCCAATCGACGACGGCGGCGATCCCAGACAGGTCCGGGCGGTACATGACGTTGGTCAGGCGGTAGTCGCCGTGCACGATCGCCGGCGGGGACTGCTGCGGCACGGTGTCCTTCAGTCGGGCGACGACCTGGTCGAGGATCTCGAGCGGACGCGTCTCGGAGGCGTCCCATTGCTGGTGCCAGCGCCGCACCTGTCGGGACAGGAAACCCTCGGGGCGCCCGAACTCGGCGAGCCCTATCGCGTCTGGCTCGACGGCATGCAGTGCCACCAGAGTGTCCATCAGTTGTTCGCACGCCCGGCGCGCTCCGGCCGGGTCCAGCCGGGCCACCGCCTCGGTCTTGTCGAAGACCACGCCGTCCACGTAGCCCATCAGGTAGAACGGCGCACCGAGGACGTCGACGTCGGTACACAACGCAATCGCTGGTGCCACCGGGACATTGGTCGGGGCGAGCGCGCTGATCACGGTGTACTCGCGGATCATGTCGTGCGCGGTCGGCAGTACGTGTGCAAGCGGCGGTCGGCGAAGCGCCCACGTGGTCGTGCCGTCGGTGACCCGGTAGGTCAGGTTCGACTTGCCACCTGCAATCACCTCACCGGTCAACTCGCCCTGACGCAGGCCGGTGTGCTCGGCGTCCAACCACCCCGTCAGAGCTGTGAGGTCTAAACCGGGCAGCGTGTCGGCGGGAAGGGCAGTCACTCTGGCGAGCCTAGGGACCGACCGGTCGGTCCGTCAAGGCTTCGCATCGGACCAGCGGGTGATGACGCTGACATCGGCCACGAATCGGACGGGCGCCCCCCCGGTCCAGCGCCGGGCCGCCTCGTCCAGACAGTCGTGCAGGCCCTGGCGGACAGCCTCGGCATGCGCGATCGGCACGTGGACCAGCAGTTCGTCGTGCAGGCACAGCACGATCTGCGCGCCGAACGCAGCGAGCTGTGCGCGCAGCGTTGCGGCCCACGCCTTGAACAGTTCAGCCGCCGAGCCCTGGACGACGGCGTTGCGGGCGTAACGGCCCCGCGCCGACGCGTGCGCCCTCGCGGCCTCGGCATCCAGGCCCGGCGGTGTCGGCCACATCCGGACGAGGCGTCCGCCGAAGGTTCGCACGTCCCGCGCCGCCCGCCCGTCGTCGTAGGCGTGCTTCAGGTACCGCATCGCTACGGGATAGGCCGACTCCAGCCCACGTAGCGCATCGGCCGCGGTGCCAGAGGTTCCGCCATACATCGCGGCCAGCACAGCGACCTTGGCGACCTTGCGTTCGACAGCAAGGCGCGCCGCGACGGGAGCGTACAGGTCGTCATCCGCGGTGGCCGCGGCCAGAGCGCGGTCAGCGGAGATCGCCGCCAGCACGCGGGGCTCGATCTGCCCGAGATCGGCACGCACGAAGACGAAGCCCGGCTCGGCCACGATCGCCGGACGGAGCTCGCCAGGCAGGTTGTGCAGACCCGCGCCGGCGGTCATCCGGCCAGCCGCGCCGTCGCACCCGGTCCACGCTCCGCGCAACCGCCCGTCCGCGCCGACGTTGGCATCCAGCCAGCCATAGCCGAACGTCGTCGCAATGCGCTCGGCCTTGCGCCAGGACAGCAGTACCTCGATCACCGGATGCGCGCCACGGAAGGGCTCCAGCCGCCATGAGCGGGTGTCCGGCACCTCGAAGCCGAGCCGGGCGAGCATCGCCCGCACCTGCGCCGGGTTTCGCAGGTCGGTGCCCTCGGCTCCGGGCGCGGCGGTCAGCACCACCGAGTCGCGCCGTCGGCGGAACTGCTCGGCCTCGGCATCACTGCTGGGCCGTACGCCCACGAAGGACGCGATCAACTGCTCAGCGCGCACGACATCGACAGGTAGTCCGTCGGCGGCAAGTTCGGCGCAGATCAGTTCGGCGGCCGACTCGCAGTGGGCACCGGCCAGCTGATCGCCGCGGACCGTCAGCGCCGCCAGCCGCTCGCGTTGTCTCGCCGCAGCGGTCTGCGCCGTGGCTGCCCACCGTTGCAGGCGTTGCGGCGTGCGGGCCCAGCCACCGCCGGCCCACTCCGGCCGCAGATACCGATCCGGCCGCACCGGATCCTGCGGGTCGCCGCCATCGTCACCTGACGGGCGCAGCAGGTCCAGCTGGCCGAGTCCCGGCACCGACTCTGCAGACAACTCATGCAGCGCCGCCCAGACCGTCGCCGGGTCAGCATTCCAGCCACCGAACAGCACGCGATGCACGGCCGCGAGGTCCCAGCACGCGCTCACCCGGACACCGTCCGCGATCAGCGCCGCCGCCGTATCGCCGGACCACCACAGCCACCGCGGGCCGAACTCGGCCTCGAGCGCGCAGACGACACCGGACGCGTCGGTGCCGGCCAAGGCCCAGGCCCGACCGCCCGCGGCCAGGCCGACGCCGACTCCGGGCGCATATGCCAGCGCCAGCAGGTCGCGCGCAGCGAATCCGGCAGCCCGCAACTGGGCCGAGACGTCGGCTAGGTTCACCCGACCGTGACGTGGAACAGCGTACCGACGCCGTACGTCACCGCGGCCGCGACGACACCGAACAGCAACTGCCGTCCACCGGCGAACGCCCAGTTCCGCTGGGTGAACCGCGATGCGATCGAGCCCGCGACGAACAGCGCGGCGAACGCAAAGATCACCGATAGCACGATCGACGTCGCACCGAACAGGTACGGCAGCAAGGGGATGAACGCACCGATGCTGAACGAGACGATGGAGGAGCCAGCGGCCACCAACGGACTCGGCAGCCCATGCGGATCGATGCCGAGTTCCTCCTGCGCATGGATGAGCAGCGCTTGGTCCGGGTCGTGGGACAGTTGCCGGGCGACCTGCTCGGCCAGATCATGATCGACGCCTCGCGCGACGTACATCTGCGTCAACTCGGCCAGTTCGGCGTCGGCGTTGTGCTTGAGTTCGTGCCGTTCGACCGCCAGTTCGGCATACATCGACTCGTTCTGGCTCTGCACCGAGATGTACTCGCCGGTCGCCATCGAGAACGCACCGCCGACGAGTCCGGCCCATCCGGCGAGCGCGACCTCGGTCGTGGACGCGCGGCCACCGGAGATGCCCGCGATCAGAGCGAAGTTGGAGACCAGCCCGTCCATCATTCCGAAGATCGTCGGACGTAGCCACCCACCGCCGACGTCCCGATGGCTGTGGTGGATCTCCGGACGCGGCAACTCCGGCAGGTCAGTCGTCGGATCGGCCATCCGCGGCAACCTCCTCGATCGGCTCAGCGTCCGGCGTGCGCCCGTCGGCATATACCGATTTCTCACGTTCCGCGTGCCAGCCGCCATGACGAAGGAACCACGCCAGCCCCAGCGCGAAGACGATGATGCAAGTCCAGATGTTCAGGCGCAGTCCCAGGATGTGGTTGGCATGGTCCTCGCGTAACGCCTCGATCCAGATCCGGCCGAGCGTGTAGCCCATGACGTACACGGCCATCACGTTGCCGCGGCCCAGTCGTAGCCGGCGGTCCAGGTACAGCAGCGTGAAGCCGAGGGCGATGTCCCACAGCGACTCATACAGGAATGTCGGCTGGAAGTAGCCCGCGATCGAGCTGCCGTCCGGGCAGGCGTAGTTCCCGTTGTACACGGTATTCAGCGACGTGCTGGCCACCGAATGACCGGCGATCGCGTCCATACAGTGGATCTGCAGCTTCCACGGCAGGCTGGTGTGGCCACCGAACAGTTCGTTGTTGAACCAGTTGCCCCACCGCCCGATGGCCTGGGCGAAAATGACGCCAGGCACTGCGGCATCGGCCCAGCAGATCAGCCGCAAACCCTTGCGGCGACAGCCGATCCACGCGCCCAGGGTGCCGAGCGCGATCGCACCCCAAATGCCCAGACCGCCGTCCCAGATCTTGAAG
This sequence comes from Jatrophihabitantaceae bacterium, assembly GCA_039923055.1. Lineage (GTDB taxonomy): Bacteria > Actinomycetota > Actinomycetes > Mycobacteriales > Jatrophihabitantaceae > DASXYU01. Next base: position 753 of record JBDTDN010000401.1, on the reverse strand, counting down.
GCGTTGATCGGGCTCGTTCCGGGCTTACCCTCGAAGTACAACTCGGGGTCGCTGATGACGTGGTAGAGCCGGCCGCCGATGATCCCGAAGACGATTGCCCAGCCGGCGACATCCCAGATGTCGTCGTCCTTACCGCCTCGTTCGCGCCAACGCCGGACAGTCAGCCAGAGCCCGACGAAGATCCCGGCGACGATGCACAGGGCGTACGCACGGACCGGAATTGGACCGAGATGCCAGACGCTGTGCGTGGGGCTCGGGATTGAGGCAAGCGGATGCACCTGCACACGGTAGCTGGCCCAGGTGTGGGCGCAATCAGTACGTTGGCCAGATGACCCTCGATCGCGCCCGCGCCGTCACCGTCACCGAACACGGCGGCCCCGACGTCCTGCAGGTGCGAAGGGTTCCCATTGCGCCGGTCGGTCCGGGTCAGTTGCTCATCGACGTCGCTGCATCAGGGGTGAACTTCATCGACGTGTACCAGCGCGAGGGCATCTACCCTGGGCACGTGCCGTTCGGGTTGGGCATCGAGTGCGCGGGCCGCGTGCTCGCCGCCGGAGCAGATGTCACCGAGTTCGGCGTCGGGGACGTCATCGCCACCGCGGACGGATCAGCCACCCATGCAGACGTTGCGCGGGTCACGGCCGCGGCATGCGTCCCGGTCCCGCCCGGGCTCGCACCCGAACTGGCGGCGGCGGCGATGCTGCAGGGCATGACCGCGCACTACCTCATCAACTCCACGTTCGCCGTGAACGA
>JBDTDN010000400.1:0-2625 GCA_039923055.1 Jatrophihabitantaceae bacterium | reverse complement strand
CGGTACCGCATCGCGGCGACTGCGGTACCGGCGCCCGGGAGGTTTCACTGACCAGGCTTGATCTCAGGAATCCAGGACGCGCCCAGAATGTTCGGGGTGCTCAACTCGGGCAACGCCTTGCGTAGATCGTCCATGTTCGCGACCTTCTTCTCGCGCAGCATGTCCTGAGTGATCAGCGCCGCGGGAATGGTCATCTTCTCCGGCATCTTCACGCCGGCTCCTGCTGCGATCGCTGCTCGGGCGACAATCGCACCGACGTTGGCGGGATCGGTGGCTGCGGTGGCTCGCCACGGGCTCCCGTCGGCGGTCATCTGCTGGATATCCGCGGTGGACACGTCGATGCCGTACACCTTGACCTTGTCGATCATGTTGTCCTGCCGCAACGCGATCAGGGTTCCCTTGCACAACTCGTCGTAGGCGCAGAACACGAGTGTGGTGTCCGGCGCTGCCTTCAATGCCGCAGCGCCCTCGGCTGCGGTGTCGCTGGCCACCGACTCGGTGTACTTGCCGAAGTGCGCGGCCTGGGTGAACGACGGGTTGTCCTTGAGGAACTGCTGGTACACCTTGTCCCGGGAGTCCAGGGGCGCGATCCCGGACACGTTGACATACGCGATCTTGCCGCCGTTGGGATTCTCCTTCTTCAAGTCACCCAGGATCGCGGTCGCCATCGACTCATCGTTTTGAGAGATGTACATCGCGGCGCAGTTGGCGATCGCCACGTCGTACACCACCACTGGGATGCCGTCTTTGATGGCCTGGTCGATCTTCGGGTTGACCGAGTCCGCAAGACCATGATCGACGATGATCACGTCCGGCTTGGAGTTGATCGCCTGGTCGAACATGGTGACCTGCTTGCCGTTGTCCCCGCGGGCGTCATAGGCAGTCACCTTGCCGCCAGCGGCCTCGATCTGTGCGGTCGCGCCGCTGCCCCATTGCTGGAAGTAGTCTCCGACACCGGACTGCCGGACCAGCGCTACGTTGAAGCCCGCTTTCAAGCCGGCAGGCTTGTCGGTAGGGAGCGCGAAGTCGTCTTGCACCGTGCGGTTGCATGGTGCGCCGGGGGCCTGGCTCGCTGAAGTTGCGGCGCCGGTTGCCGATTCACTGCCAGATGCCGACGCTGTACTACCAGATGGCGTGCCACCGGCGCTCGATGCTGGGCTCCCAGTCGATTGTCCGGTAGTCGGCCCCGGCTGGCTAGAGCCGGCCGGCGCGCTGGTGCTCTGTGAGCAGCCGGCGAGGGTCATCGCCGCGATAGCGGTGATACCGACGACGCGCAGCACTCTTGATTTCATCTTTCCTCCTGTAGGGCAGTGTGTCGCAACGGGACGTCGGCGGTTTGCCGGCGTCTCACCATCCGGTGGTTGACACCAACGAGTCGGGCACGGGGGGGTGCTCAGCTCTGCATGTGTCACCTCAAAGGCCGAGTTAGGGACGTCGCTGCCCCCATCGGCGCGTGCGCCTTTGAAAGGTGCACACCCGCGCCCGCGCAGCGATCCTCGACCTGGAACTGTCCGCCATGGTTCACCTCAGTTGGCCGAGCTACGCGCGGGTCAACGATCACAGTGCTCGCTCTGTCGTCTGACATCTTTGCGACAGTCGGCGCCGCTCCCATCGCACCTGAGATGCCAAGCGCAGGCGCCCCGGGACCGCTCGTCATTGGCTGGCATCCATCGGAACCGAGGGCTCGCGGATGCCGAGATATGTTGCGCCACATGGCAGCGCGGTCTGACTATCGAGCCTGATAGACCCCGGCTCGGGTCCGCTCGCAGGTATCCAGTCAATCGCACGCATCCGCCCGGCCCTTCCTGCGAAAGCCGATTCCGCCGCATTCGGTGTCGTCGACTGGCGATAGGTTGTCAGACAACTAAAGCTATGTCAAGATGCTCGACATGGCCGTCCGGACGCGCACGGCACTGGCTGACGCCATCGTGGACTCCCTCAAGCACGACATCCGGAAGGGCAGGTACGCCGCCGGCGCCCGCTTGCCGACAGAGTCGAGCTTGTGTCAGCGCTTCGGTGTGTCACGGCCCACGGTTCGTGCCGCGGTGAAAGAACTGAACGTACTCGGCCTGGTCCGGACCCGGCACGGCGTGGGCACCTTCGTCACCGAACAACCGTCGGTACTCGACGGCCTCGAACGCATGGGCTCGATCACCGACTCGATCCGCGCTAGCGGAAAGGAACCGGGCCATATCTATGCTCGGCGGGCGATTCGACAGGTGCTACCAGACGAAGCGGAGCGGATGAGGGTGCCGGCCGACACCGAGGTAGTGGAACTGCGCCGTAGAATCACCGCCGACGACCAAGTCGTGGCCTATTCGTATGACATCATCCCGCGGAGCCTGTTCCCGGCCGCGTTCAGCGCCGAAGAGATGACCGGTTCGATGTTCCACTACTTCGAGACAAGGCTGGGGTTGCATCCGACGTTGGCCGTGGCCCAGGTTCATGCGGTCGACTCCACATACATCTCCTGGGGCCCGGACGCAGGCCGGCACAGGCTGTTCATCTTGCTGGACCAACTGCACTACACCCGCGACCACGTACTATTGGCCTACTCGCGAACGTACTTCGTGGAGGGCGCCTATTCCTTCCACCTCGTTCGGAATAGTGACTGATCGAAGACCG
>JBDTDN010000399.1:0-6068 GCA_039923055.1 Jatrophihabitantaceae bacterium | reverse complement strand
CCGCCCGTACAAGCGTCCAACCCGTCGACGCCGGCGACGTAGCCGATCGGCTGGGAGAACTCGCGGGCGCGGCGCCAGCAGGCCGCGTCACCGACCTCGGTGGTCCACAGATCCTCGAGGGCGCCGACCTCGCCCACCGCTACCTGACCGCATTCGGACGACGCCGGCCGGTCGTGCCCGTGCCTGTCCCGGGAAAATTCGGTCGGAGCTTCCGCGACGGCGGCCACCTGGCACCTGAGCATGCGGACGGTCTTCTGGGCTTCGACGAATTCCTCCGCGCCGCGGCCGTGCGCTCGAAGCTGCGATGACGGGGAACGCATTCGCCCTTGATCAGAAATGATCCGGGGAACGCGACCACAAGCTCGTCGCGCAAGCCCGCATCAGCCGCCGCTCTTGCGCCGGAACGTTCGCTTGCCGCCGGCGGCACCGTGCTCACTGTGGATCTTGGATTCGGCGTGCGCATCGGTAGCGCGGTCGTGCTGCTGCCCACGCTTGCGCTCCAGCGCCTCGCGGAATTTGTCTTTCGCGTTGCCGCTTGCTGCCTTGTCGGTCATGGTGCCCAGCCTTGCACGCCCAGCACCGGTCCCGCCAACCGCACGGTCCGATCAGCTCCGTTCGAGCACCACGATGGGGATCTCGCGCTCGGTCTTGGTCTGGTACTCGTCGTAGTCGGGCCACACCTCGGTCATGTGCTGCCACATCGCGGGCTTCTCCTCGGCGGTGGCCACCCGCGCCGTTGCCGCGAACCGTTCGCCCTTGATCTGCACCTGGACGTGCGGGTCGGCGGAGAGATTCACGAACCACGCCGGCGGTGCGTCCGCGCCACCCTTGGATGCGACGATCAGGTACGCATCCTCATAGTCCCGGTAGATCAAGGCACTGGTCCGTTCCTGACCGGATTTGCGGCCGGTGGTGGTGAGCAGCAGGATCGTGGTGCCGCGCCAGTCGTAGCCTTGTGCGCCGCCGCTCGCGCGGTAGGCGTCCACATGCTCCTGCCCGAACAACATCGTCATTGCTATGCCTCTCGGTTGGCTTGCTGGTGACGTTCGCTGCCTCCGGGTTTAAGCCGCCCGGGCGGAAGTGGCGGCGCGGGCATCCGTTCGCCGGCATCTGCCACGGCACCGAACTGTGTGCCGGTCATCCACTGCTCACGGACATCGCGGATCTGTTCGTCGGTGCGGGCTACGAAGTTCCACCACATCACGATCTGTTCGTCGAACGGCTCACCACCGAGCAGCAGTACCCGCGCGCCCGCGTCAGACTTCAGCCGCAGTTCGCGGCGGCCACAGCCCAGGTAGAGCATCGAGCCAACCTCGACGTTGGCGTTCTCGATCTCCACGCTGCCGGACATCGCGAGTACGGCGTACTCGAAGTCCGTCTCGAGGGCAACGGTGCCGTCCCCGCCGGGCAGCAGCGTCAGATCGGCACCGACGAGCGGCGAATACGTCTGTCCCGGCGAGTGTGCACTGTCGAGCGAGCCCATGATCACGGTCGCGGAGAGACCGCCATCGACGAGCGTGGGTAGCGCGCTCTCGTGCTGCCAGGTAGGCGCTACCTCGCGCGAGCCGTCCGGCAGAGCGACCCACAACTGCACCGCGTGGAGCATGGCAGCGTGCGGCAGGGGCGAATGTTCGGCGTGGGCGATACCACGTCCGGCGGTCATCAGGCCCAGTTCGCCGGGGCGGATCAACTGGTCGCTGCCGATGCTGTCGCGGTGGTGGACCTCGCCATCCAACAGCCAACTGACCGTCTGCAGGCCGATGTGCGGATGCGGCGGCACCTGTATGCCGGGTGCATTGCTTATGTTGTTCGGTCCGTAGTGGTCAACGAAGCACCACGCCCCGACCAGTCGGCGGCCCAGGTTGGGCAGCAAGCGACGCACCACGGTGCCGTCGCCCACTCCCAACTGCACCGAGCGCCCGGCGAACAGTTCGTGGACAGGCCGTGCCGCCACATCGGCAAGTCCGCCGCAGCGCGTAAGTCGGGGCGCAGTTTCAAGGTTGCTCATAGGGGCATCGTCGTCACGGTACCGACGGTACGACAGGATTGCTCCGATGGCACGATCCGGCAGCGGTACCGAACGAAGAGGACATCATGGCGAACGTGGTCACCCGAAACGATGAGCTCGGCCGGTACGAAATCCGTGTGGACGGTGAACTGGCCGGGTTCACCGAGTTCGTCGTCGGGCCGGAGGTAACGGAGTTACCGCATACCGAGGTCGATTCGAAGTTCGCGGGCCAGGGCCTGGCCAAGGTGCTGATCGGCGGTGCGCTGGACGATTTTCGCGAACGTGGGACGAAGATCATCGCGCAGTGCGAGTTCGTCGCCGGGTTCATCGCGAAAAATCCGGCCTACCAGGATCTGCTCGCCTGATCTGTTGATCATGGAGCAATTTGTGGACGAAGCTGTGGGGAGAGCGGTGGACAACCTCGGTGGCGGGGGATAACCCGCCCACTTCTGTGGACGAGGGTGTGGACCGCGGCGAGATCGTGAACTTGCTCGAAATTGCCTATTGCGTAAGGGCAGACGGACCAGTAGAAATAGCTCATCGCAACAGCGTGAGAACACGAATCGGGGGTAACCCCGGACGCCGAGGGACCGGGAAACCGGGGCTTCGTGTGGGGCGCGAGCGGCTGGGTGACCAGTCGGTCCGCCTGAGTGATCGATCGTCTGCGGTGGTCGCGCAACGCACGTGTGTCGAGCAATCGACGCCACGGTGCAGCGAGACCGAACGGGGCTCCGTCATCTCATACATGACGGAGCCCCGTTTCGTTTGTCGGCGCTCATCCTGCGCCGTAATGCCGTAGCGCAGGACGATCCACTTATTTCAGGTCGGCCGAGGACTTGTTCAACAGGCGACGCGCGACGATCAACTGTTGGATCTGCTGCGTCCCCTCGAAAATGTCCAGGATCTTCGAATCGCGTGACCACTTCTCCAGCAGTGAACCTTCACCGTAGCCGTACGCGCCGGCCAACTCGACGCACTTGAGCGTGATGTCCACGCCGACGCGGCCGGCCTTCGCCTTGGCCATCGAGGCCTGGAGCGAGTTCGGCTTGTTGTTGTCGGCCATCCAGGTCGCCTCGAGCGTCAGCAGGTACGCGGCTTCCCAATCGGCTTCCATCTGCAGGAACGCCGACGCGGCCGCGTGCTGGGTGTAGATAGGCCGGTCGTAGTCGATTTCCACGCCCGCCTCGACCAGCAGGTCATAGATCTCATCCAGTGCCGCGCGCGCACAGCCCACTGCCATGCCCGCCACCAGCGGCCGGGTGTTGTCGAACGTCTGCATGACCCCGCCGAAGCCTTGCTCGACCTCGACGTCGGGCGAGCCCATCAGGTTCGCGGCCGGCACTCGGCAGTCGGTGAACCGGATCGTCGCAGTGTCCGAGGCGCGGATGCCGAGCTTGTGCTCCAGTCGCTCGACGACCATGCCGGGAGTGCCCTTCTCCACGACGAAGGACTTGATCGCCGCGCGCCCCTTGCTGCGGTCCACCGAGGCCCACACCACGACTGCGTCGGCGCGGCTACCAGCCGTCACGAAGATCTTTTCGCCGTTGATGAGGTAGTCGTCACCGTCGCGGGTGGCAGTCGCGGTAACGGCCGCGGAGTCCGAACCGAAGCCCGGCTCGGTGATCGCCATCGCGGCCCACGTCTTGTCGAAGCGGGCCAGTTGCTCGTCGTTGGCGACCGAGGCGATTGCGGCGTTGCCCAAGCCCTGGCGGGGCATCGACAGCACCATCGCGACGTCACCCCAGCACGCCTCGATCACAGAGAGCACGCCGGACATGTTCGTGCCGTTCTTGTTGCTCTTGTCGCCGTTCTCCGAGCGCCGCACGCCGCGGGCGCCGGTGCTCGTCTCGCCGGAGGCATTCATGCCGTCGATGAGCGAGGCGAGCATGTCGAGTTCCTTGATGGGTAGACCGGGCTCGGCATTGGAGGCAGAGTCGTACTTGCGTGAGATGGGCCGGAAGATCTCCGTGGATACCTGCTGCGCCTGGTTGATGAGGATGCCGAACTTCTTCGGAACTTCCAGGTTGATCATCAGATGCTCCCATTCGCTGACGAGATGTCGCTCATACCATCACCACGCCTTCCATGAGTCCGACGGCCCTTAAGTCCCGGTACCAGCGCTCGACCGGATGTTCCTTGACGTAACCGTGCCCGCCGAGCAGTTGCACGCCGCTACTACCGATCTGCATGCCGTATTCGGACGTGAGTCGGCGCGCGAGCGCGGTCTCGCGGGCGAAGCTCTTGCCCTCCTCGGCGCGGGCGGCGGCACGGAGCGTTACCAGCCGCGCGCCTTCGAGTTCGATGCTGATGTTGGCGACCATGAACGCCACAGCTTGCCGGTTGCTGATCGGCTCACCGAACGCCCGGCGCTCGTTGACGTAGGGGATGACGTAGTCGAGCACGGCTTTGCCGGTGCCCAACGCCAACGCCGCCCAGCCCAGACGGCTCAGCCGAATGCACTCGGTGTAGCTCTCCCCGCGTGCCAGCAGCGCCGTCGTCGGCACTTTCACACCCGTAAGGAGCAGCCGTCCCATCGAGGCGGCGCGCAGACCCATGGCCGGCTCGGACTCGACGGTGACGCCGGCAGTCCCGGATTCGAGCAGGAACAGCGCAGGCGCACCGTCCAAACAGGCGCCGACGAGGAACAGTTCCGCGGTGTCGGCGCGGGGTACCAGCGACTTGACGCCGTCCAGCACGAAGCCGGACGAGGTGCGCTTGGCCGTGGTCTTGAGGGCGAACGGGTCGAAGAGCACGTGCGGCTCCAGCACCGTCAGCGCGGCGGCCGGCACCTGCTCCCCGACGAATGCCGGCAGGTACGTCGACTGCTGGTCCGCGTCGCCCCAGAGTACGAGCGCCGAACTGACGGCGCTCGGCGCGAGTACCGCGACGGCTTGACCCATGTCGCCGTGCGCCAGCGCCTCGGCCACGAGCACGCCGGTGACCGCGGAGCGTTCGCTGCCCATGCCGCCCAGCGCCTCGGGGATGCTGAGTTGGGTGATGCCGAGTTCGGTAACAGAGCGGGTGAGCACGGACTCCGGTGTACGGCAGGCATGATCGGCCTCGGCAGCGGCGGGGCGCAGCAACTCGGTGGCGAACTCACCGGTCGCTTGAGCGATCATCGTCTGTTCGTCGGTCGGGTTCAGGTCGAACAGGTCCTTGCCCTGCGCCGTCGACGGACGCTCGGGCTTGGTCCGCTTCTGCACGGCCGTGAATGTCCGGTTGGCCACTCCGACCGCCTTGAAGCCGTTACGGGAGGCCTCGTAGACGGCTCGTTCGGCCTGCGGACGGAGCTTGAGCCGGTCGATCAGGCCCGCACTGGCGACCTTGTTCAGTGCGGCCAGCCCGACGCCCATCACGTCCCGCCTGTGGTTGCTGCGCCCTGCCATGAATGTCTCCCGACGAGTTCGGTGGTACATGATGTTCCAGGTACAAGTTACCCGCCGGTAGCAAGCTTTCCAATGTGGGTGTCGCCACCTCACGAGCTCACACCGCGGGAACGTAGTGGTGTTACGTATCGTTGAGCCAGATAGTAGGACCGTGATCGTCCAGCAGTGTCCGACCGCGCTCGAACCATAGGAGGCGTGCCAGCGATGGCCGAGAACCCCGTGATCAGGAATTTCGGTAAGGCGTCCGGAGCGGTGTCCACGCCGACCCCGGTCGACCTGCAGAAGATGTACGACCAGCCTGCCTACGCCGGTCCCACCGGCGGCAAGCGGTACATGACGCTGGACGACGTTGTGCAGCGCACCGGTGCGATGCTGTTCGTGATCCTCGCCGCCGGCACCGTCTCTTGGACGATGACCACCGACAAGATGTCCGCGCCGGTCCTGATCATCTCGCTGATGGGCGGGCTCGGTCTCGGGCTGTACATGGCGTTCAAGATGGTGGCCAACGCGCCGCTGTGCCTACTGTATTCGGCGTTCCAGGGCGTGCTGCTCGGTGCGATCAGCCGGATCTTCGAGCAGGCCTACCACGGCATCGTGATCCAGGCGATCACCGGAACCGTGATGGTTGCGGCCGGCATGCTGTTCGTCTACAAGATCGGCGCCATCCGCGTCAC
>JBDTDN010000398.1:0-5782 GCA_039923055.1 Jatrophihabitantaceae bacterium | reverse complement strand
TCCTCGCCGGTGAACAGGAACGCGCCAAGGATCTTGCGCAACTCGGTGTCGTTCAGGTCCGACCGACCGACGCTGGACGCCGATGTCCGCATGTTCTCCAGGATCGTCCGGTCGTGGTCCAGGCTCTCGTGCTCCTGTGCGTAGTAGCCCAGGCGGAGCCCGTGACCAGGCTCGACGCTGCCGGTGTCCGGCGCCTCGACTCCCGCCAACACCCGGAGCAACGTCGTCTTGCCGGCACCATTCAGGCCGAGCACCACGACGCGGGCGCCGCGATCGACGGCCAGATCGACGTCCGCAAACACCTCCAGCGAGCCATACGACTTTGACAGCCCGTCGCCGATCAACGGTGTTCGTCCGCACGGTGCCGGCGCCGGGAAACGCAGGCGGGCGACCTTGTCGTGGACGCGGACCTCGGCCAGTCCGGCGGCCAGGGCAGCGGCGCGGCGGTCCATCTGATGAGCGGCTCGAGCCTTGGTGGCCTTGGCCCGCATCTTGTCAGCCTGAGTCTTCAACGTCTCGATCTTGCGTTCAGCATTGGCCCGTTCCCGGTGCCTGCGCCGCTCGTCAGTCTCGCGCTGCTGGAGATAGGCCTTCCAACCGACGTTGTAGACGTCCACGGTGGTCCGGTTGGCGTCCAGGTACCAAACCTTGTTCACGACCGCTTCCAGCAGTACGACGTCGTGGCTGACGACCACCAGCCCACCGTTGTGCTGACGCAGGAAGTCCCGGAGCCAACTGATCGAGTCGGCGTCCAGGTGGTTGGTCGGCTCGTCCAGCAGCAGCGTCGTTGGCTCTCCTGCCGAGTCTGCGAACAGGATCCGTGCGAGCTCCACCCGCCGCCGCTGCCCGCCGGACAGCGTGCTCAGCGTCTGGGTGAGCACGCGATCGGGCAGTCCGAGGTTGGCACAGATCCGGGCCGCCTCACTCTCCGCGGCGTAACCTCCCATTGCCGAGAACCGGTCCTCCAGGTTGCCGTACCGCTGCACCAACCGGTCGTCGGACGGCGTCTCGGCCAACTGGATCTGGACCTTGGCGATATCGGCGACCAGCACGTCCAGACCGCGGGCCGACAGCACCCGGTCACGAGCCGTGACGTCCAGGTCGCCGGTACGCGGGTCCTGCGGCAGGTAGCCGACCGGACCCTTGGTGTCGACGCGACCAGCATGGGCCTGCGACTCACCGGCGAGAACACGCATGGAGGTGGTCTTGCCCGCACCGTTACGCCCGACCAGACCGATCCGGTCGCCGCCCTGAACGCGCAGGGTCAGCGGTTCGAGCAGAATCCGGGCACCGGCGCGCAGCTCCAGATCGACTGCGGTAATCATGATTCTCCTCTGTCAGTGACGCCGTGAACTGCTCGACACGTCGTCAGTGCGGGAGCCGGAGCACAGCAGCCATCTTACCGGTCAGTCGGCGGCTCCGTACGCCACCGCGAACGCACCACCCGCAGTTTCAGCACCCGTTCGGTGTCCCGCGCCTCCTGCAGATCGCGCAGGCGGGCCGCGAGCAGCATGGTCAGCGAGATGATTCCGACAATGCGCGTCGGATCATTCCGATCGACCACCGGCATCTTGTCGACCTCGTTGCCGGCCATCCGGGATGCGACCACCCGTAGCGTCTCATCGGCGTGCGTGACGATCGGGTCGGTGATCACCAACTCGCCGACGAGCACGTCATGGTTGTCGGTGTGCACCGCGGTCTCCAACTGCGTGCGCGTCACCACACCGACTAGTCGGTCATCCGGGCCGAGGATCGGGTAGAGCATCTGTCGGCGGCCGGCCACGCCGGCCGGGTCGGTACCCGTGATCGAGCGCAATGCCTCGCCGGCGCTCAGATCGGCTTCGAACGTCAGAACGTTTGCCTCCATCACCTCCCCTACGAACAGGATCTCCAACGGGTCCACGTCATATTCGCGGGACAGGTGAAATCCGCGGCGGGCGATCTTCTCGGTGAGGACAGAGCGCTTGAGCACCAGGACCGAGACCGCGAACGCAGTAGATGCGCCGATGATCAACGGCAGCAAGGCGTCGAAGCGGTGGGTGAGTTCCAGCGCGAAGACGACCCCGGTAAACGGGGATCGCATCACGCCGCCCAGTACTCCGGCCAGGGCAACCAGGGCCCAGAAGCCGGGTCCGACCTGCGGGAAGATGTGTTCCTCCAGCGCGCCCAACGCGCCGCCGATCATGAACATCGGGGCGAGCACACCGCCCGAGGTTCCCGACCCGAGCGACAGCGACCAGATGATCGTCTTCACGATCAGGATTCCGACGACCAGTCTCAGCCCGATCGTGCCGTCCAGTTCCTCGCCGATGATGTTGTAGCCGACGCCGAGTGCCTGCGGGATGATTAGGCCACCGATACCGATGATCACGCCGCCGATGGCCGGCCACCACATCCAGTGCACAGGCAAGCGACGGAATCCGTCCTCAGCGGCATAAACCAGGATAGTGGCGACGACGGCCAGCGCAGCCGACGCGATCCCGGTGACGACACACAGCAGATCGACACCAGCATTCAGATGCAGCGGCTCCAGCGAGACCTTGAACAACACCCCGCTACCCAACAAGGGGTAGCGAACCACCGTCGCCAGACAGACGGCTGCGGCCACCGGCACATAGCTACGAGGTCGCCACTCGAACAACAGCAACTCGACTGCGAGCATGATCGCGGCGAACGGGGTGTTGAAGGTCGCTGCCATCCCCGCGGCCGCACCGGCAACCAGCAGCGTCTTGCGTTCGTCGGCCGTCAACCGAAGGAACTGCGCGAACAGCGAACCGATCGCTCCGCCGGTCATGATGATCGGTCCCTCTGCACCGAACGGTCCGCCGGTGCCGATGGCGATCGCCGAGGAGATCGGCTTCAGCAGAGCCACCCGTGGCTGTACTTTGCTCCCGCCGAGCAGGATGGCCTCGATCGCCTCCGGCATGCCGTGTCCGCGGATCTTCTCCGAGCCGTACCGTGCCATCAGCCCGATCACCAAGCCGCCCGCGATCGGTGCGAACAAGATGACGAGCGGGTTGTGCTGGCCTGCTCCCGGCGCGACGAGGTGGGTATCGAAACGCTCATAGAAGATCGCGTTGGTGATCATCCCGATGAGGCGCAACAGTGCCCACGCAACGCACGCGCTGACAGCCCCCACCGGCAAGGCAAGTGCAGTGATCACCAGCATCCGGGGGGTGGTCGTGAAGTCGCCCAGATGGCCGACGTCACGAGGCGCGTCTGCCGGTTCAGCGGCCTTAGCTAGTCTCACTCAGATCCTCTACACAGATATATCGGTGTACGACGCATTAGATTAACCCGGATCGTACTTATAGTTTTACAAGGGATGGCAGCTGTGGCTACGAACACCAGACCGGTGAGCGATCGCGATTACGCACGACTTCTTGCTGTGCGAACCCGGTTGCGTCGTTTCGAGAGTTGGAGTGCGGCCCAGGCGGCCGAGTTCGGACTGACCGCCAGCCAGCACCAGCTACTTCTTGCCGTCCGCGGCGACAGTTCGGAATTCGGTCCCACCATCGGTGAGGTTGCCGATTACCTGATGGTCCGGCACAACACCGCCGTAGAACTCATCGACCGTACCCAGGACCTCGGACTGCTGGACCGACGTCGAGACAGCACCGACCACCGCGTTGTCCGGCTCGCCTTGACCGGCGAGGGACGCGCGCGACTCGCGGCACTCTCGGAAGCCCACATAGAGGAACTATCTGGCCTGATCCCGATGTTCCAGACGCTTATTGCCGACTTGGCCAGTGACGCCCCGGAGGCCGGTCCGGCGAAGGAGCGCTGATGCTGTACGCCGACGACCTGGGCTGACCGCCCGGCTGAAATTCATTCGGTCGATGTCAGTGGCGCATGTTTGAGTGAGGGGTAATGGCAACGACTCTGCCCCGCGCGCTCTCCGGCCACCTCGGTGGCCTGCCCCGGACGTTCTGGTGGCTGTGGCTGGGCACGCTCGTCAATCGCGCCGGCACGTTCATTGAGCCGTTCTTCATCCTGTACCTGACCGGTCCCCGGCATGTGTCGGTCCAGACTGCCGGCGTCGTGCTGACGGTGTGGGGCGCAGGGTCGCTCCTGTCGCAACCGATCGGCGGAGTTCTCACCGACCGGTTCGGCCGGCGCACCACACTCGTGACGAGCCTGATCGCATCCGCCGCCACGCTGTTCGCGCTGAGCTTCGTCCGGGGCCTGGTGCCGATCGGCATCCTGGTGCTGGTGCTGGGAACGGTGGCCGACATGTACCGGCCCGCATCCACCGCGGCCGTCGCGGATCTGGTTGCCGAGCCGGATCGCACCCGCGCGTATGCGTTGCAATTCTGGGCGGTCAACCTCGGGTTCTCGGTGGCCGCCACCTCCGCGGGACTGTTGGTGCATCTGGGTTACGGCCTGCTGTTCACGCTCGATGCGGCGACCACGCTGGCATTCGGCTTGCTGGCGTTGAGGTTCGTGCCAGAGACCAAACCTCACTCGGACCAGGCCCCGGCCCGCCTACTCGATCCGGTCCGCCTGTTCCGCACGGACCGGTTACTGCTGATCGCCACCGTGCTGGTGCTCGGTTACGCGATGTTGTACGTGCAGGTGAACGTGACCCTGCCGCTCGCAATCACCCATGCCGGTCTGCATGCGTCCGTCTATGGCTACGTGATCGCGATCAACGGCGTACTGATCGTCATCGTTGCGCCGCTGACGCTGCGCTGGATCGGTCGTACGGCGCGGCGGATCACTCTGCCCGGCGGCATGGCACTGGTCGGGATCGGCGTCGCCTCCACCGGTCTGTGCCACCGTCCCTGGCAATTCGCCATCAGCGTTGTCATCTGGTCAATCGGCGAGGTCGGCACGGCCGGTTCGTTCCAGGCGCTGATCACATCACTGGCGCCGGTCCACATGCGAGGACGTTATGCCGGTGCGCTCGGCCTGGCGTGGGGCGGATCAGGGTTGTTGGCCCCACTCGCGGGAACTGCGGGGTTCGCCGCCTCACCCACACTGCTATGGACCGGATGCCTGCTCGTCGGCCTGCTCTCGGCTGCGGGTCAGTTCTGGTTGATCGGCCAGATCGATCGTCGACCGCTGCTCATACGGTGACGCCCGACTGCTGAAGGTCACGACGCCGGGCGACGACGAACCCGCCACCGGGGATGACTGCGTCCGCGAGCACGATCAGCACTGTTCGCCCGTCCCATCGCAATTTCGACTTTAGGCTCAAGGCGAGCAGCACGTAGCCGATGAACAGCACGCCGTGGATCGGCCCGAGGATCTTCACACCCAGTGGGGCGTCGGTGGAGTACTTCACGATCGTGGCCACGATCAACGCTAGCCAGGACGTCGCTTCCAGCGCGGCAACGACCCGGAACGCCCGCGTCGTCTGGTCGGTTGGCGCCAGCTCAGACATTGAAGCCCAGCGCGCGCAGTTGTTCCCGGCCGTCGTCGGTGATCTTGTCCGGGCCCCACGGCGGCATCCAAACCCAGTTGATCTTCACCTCGACCGCCAGCGGCTTCGGGCCGCCGGTGAGCGCGGAGATCGTCTGGTCCTCGATCATGTCGGTCAGCGGACAGGCCGCAGACGTCAGGGTCATGTCGAGAGTCACGATCGATTCGCCGTCGACCTCGTCCGCGCGAGCGTCGTAGACCAGGCCGAGGTCGACGACGTTGATGCCGAGTTCGGGGTCGACGACGTCGCGCATCGCCTCTTCCACGTCGTCCTTGGTGGCCACCAGCTCAACCATGGGTTTCCTCTTTCCGCAACTCGTACGCGCCCGCCTGAGCGAGCGCGTCCTTCCAGGCCATC
>JBDTDN010000397.1:0-4855 GCA_039923055.1 Jatrophihabitantaceae bacterium | reverse complement strand
GCGATGCACACCGACGACGTACACATCTGGGGTGATGGCTCGACGTTCAAGGGCAACGACATCGAGCGGTTCTACCGGTACGGGTTGCTCGCCAACCCGTCGCTGCGGATCTACAAACCGTGGCTGGACGCGGACTTCGTGAGCGAGTTGGGCGGACGCGCCGAGATGAGCCAGTGGCTCATCGAACGCAACCTGCCCTACCGCGACAGCACCGAGAAGGCGTACTCCACCGACGCCAACATCTGGGGCGCCACCCACGAGGCGAAGACGCTGGAGCATCTGGACGTCTCGCTGGAGACGGTCGAGCCGATCATGGGCGTCAAGTTCTGGGATCCCTCGGTCGCGATCGACACCGAGGACATCACGGTCCGGTTCGCGGCCGGGCGCCCAGTTGCGATCGACGGCGTCGACTACGACGACCCCGTTGCGCTGGTGGACCGGGCGAATGCGATCGGCGGTAGGCACGGGCTGGGTATGTCCGACCAGATCGAGAATCGGATCATCGAGGCCAAGTCGCGGGGGATCTACGAAGCGCCGGGGATGGCGCTGCTCTGGATCGCCTACGAACGGCTCCTGAACGCGATCCACAACGAAGACACCATCGCGAACTATCACAGCGAGGGACGGCGCCTGGGTCGACTGATGTATGAGGGCCGCTGGCTGGACCCTCAGTCGCTGATGTTGCGTGAGTCCATCCAACGCTGGGTCGCCTCACTGGTCACCGGCGAGGTCACGTTGCGGCTGCGGCGCGGCGAGGACTACTCCTTGCTGGACACCCGGGGCCCGGACCTGTCCTACCATCCGGACAAACTTTCGATGGAGCGCACCGAGAACGCCGCCTTCGGACCGGTTGACCGGATCGGGCAGCTGACGATGCGGAACCTGGACATCGCCGATTCCCGCGCCAAGCTCGAGCAGTATGCCGCCCAGTCCGGCGGCCAACTCGGCCAGACCTACCTGTTCGGCGAGTTGGAGTCAGCCGGCCTGGACGTAGGTGGGGCCGACCAGATCTCCGCTAACCCGGACACCGACAATGCCGATGTCTCTGACGAGACAGTGCTGGGCAGTGCAGCGATGGAGTTTGGTGTTGACTGACAAACCGCAGGACAGACTTCAGCTCTGGGGTGCGCGCTTTGCGGGGGGCCCTGCGGATGCACTCGCCGCACTCTCGTTGTCGACGCACTTCGACTGGCGGCTGGCCCGCTATGACATCGCCGGCTCCCAGGCTCATGCCAGGGTCCTGCAGTCGGCAGACCTGCTGACCGACGACGAGCTGGTCGAGATGCAGGCCGGCCTGGCCGCACTCGACTCCGACGTTGCCTCCGGTGCCTTCGTCGCCGACGCGGGCGACGAGGACGTCCATACCGCCTTGGAACGCGGCCTGCTCGCGCAGGTCGGCGCAGAGCTCGGCGGGCGGCTACGTGCCGGGCGCTCGCGCAACGACCAGATCGCGACGTTGATCCGCATGTACCTGCGGGACGAGGCGCGTGACCTGACCGTTGAAGTACTGGCTTTGATCGACGCCCTCAGCAGCCAGGCGGCCCGTCACCTCGGCGTGGCAATGCCGGGACGCACGCACCTGCAGCACGCCCAGCCAGTGCTGCTGTCCCATCATCTGTTGGCCCATTGTTGGGCGTTGCTCCGCGACGTGGATCGGCTACGCGACTGGGACGTCCGGGCAGCGCGAAGCCCTTATGGTGCAGGGGCGTTGGCTGGTTCGTCCCTGGGGCTGGATCCGCAGTCGGTTGCCCATGATCTCGGGTTCGACGGCGCCTGCGAGAACTCGATAGACGCAACTGCCTCCCGCGACGTCGTCGCCGAGTTCTCCTTCGTGGCAACGATGCTCGCCATCGACCTGTCCCGTATCGCGGAGGAGGTAATCCTCTGGGCGACGAAGGAGTTCTCCTTCGTGACGCTGGATGATGCATATTCGACCGGCTCGTCGATCATGCCGCAGAAGAAGAATCCGGATGTCGCCGAACTCGCCCGCGGTAAGGCGGGCCGGCTCATCGGTGACCATGCCGGACTACTTGCAACGTTGAAGGGGCTCCCGCTGGCCTACAACCGCGATCTGCAGGAGGACAAGGAGCCGGTGTTCGACGCGATCGACAACCTGCACCTGCTGCTGCCCGCATTCATCGGGATGATCGACACCATGGTGTTCCACACCGATCGCCTGGAATCGCTTGCGCCGCAGGGCTTCTCGCTGGCCACCGACATCGCCGAGTGGCTGGTGCGTCAGCGCGTCCCATTCCGGGTCGCCCACGAGGTCGCGGGGGAGTGCGTACGGGTCTGCGAGGAGCGCGGCATCGAACTCGATGAGCTCAGCGACGCCGACTTCGCCACCATCTCATCCCACCTGCTACCGGCCGTCCGCGAGGTGCTCACAGTCGACGGATCGATAGCGTCGCGGTCGTCGTTCGGCGGTACCGCACCGCAGCGGGTGGCTGAGCAGGCCGACCGCTTGGCGCAGCAGTTGGCCGCAGCGCGTGGCTGGGCGGCAGCAGCGCCCGGACACTGACATGCCGGTGGAACGTGATCGGCTGGCCCGTTCGTCGTTGACGCTCGCCCCGCGGCTGCTCGGTGCAGTGCTGGTGTCGACGGTCGGCGGCAGCGAGGTCGCCGTGCGGCTGACCGAGGTCGAAGCGTACGAGGGTACCGATGACCCTGCCTCGCATGCCTTTCGTGGGTCGACGCCCCGCACCGCCGTCATGTTCGGCCCGCCCGGCCATCTGTACTGCTACTTCACCTACGGCATGCACTGGTGCGCCAACATCGTCTGTGACGTGGACGGGCGTGCCTCAGCGGTCCTGCTGCGGGCCGGTCAGGTGATCAGCGGCGCAGCCGTCGCGCGCGCCCGGCGCCCCGCTGCGAAGACGGATCGGGAACTGGGCCGCGGCCCAGCCAGACTCGCGTCCTGTCTGGGCCTGGACGCCGCGACCAACGGCGTCGACCTCTGCCGGGAAGGCGCCGTCGTGCGCCTGGAGTCGATGCCTAGGCGTCGCGGACGCACGGTGGTGGCCGGGCCTCGCGTCGGCATCAGTTCAGCCGCAGATCGTCCGTGGCGGTTCTGGCTCGCCGATGAACCGTCGGTCTCCACTTACAAGCCGGGTGGTCGCAAGCACCACGGCAAAGGACGGCAGACTTAGGGCCGTGACAACTGAAGCGAACAAGCTGCCCCCGCACCTGCATGAGGCGTACGAGGTGCTCGCCTCCGGTGCCGCGCAGATCCTGCCGGCGGACGGCCTGGCCGAACGTCTGCTGGCCGCCGACCGGGACAGGCGCCCGCTTCGCGTCAAGCTCGGCATCGATCCGTCCGGTACCGAGCTGACGCTGGGGCATGCGGTCGTGTTGCGAAAGCTGCGGCAGTTCCAGGACTTCGGGCACACGGCGGTGCTCGTCGTCGGCGGCTTCACCGGCCAGGTCGGCGACCCGTCCGGACGTACGGCCACACGCGTCGCCCAGTCTGCGGACGAAGTGGTTGAGAACGCCAAGGGCTACTTCGATCAGCTGATGCGCATCCTGGACGCGGAGCGCACCGAGGTCGTCAACAATGCTGACTGGCTCGGCACGATGGCTGTCGAGGAGATGTTGGGATACACCCGCCAGATCACCGTGGCGCAACTACTTGAACGCGACGACTTCTCGCGCCGGTTCGCGGCGAACCAGCCGATCACGTTGTCGGAGTTCTTCTACCCGTTGCTGCAGGGCATCGACTCAGTCGCGATCCGCGCGGACATCGAACTCGGTGGGACGGACCAGACTTTCAACAACCTCGTCGGGCGCGAACTGCAGCGCTCACGTGGTCAGGCCCCGCAGGCGGTATTGACGGTGCCGTTGCTGGTCGGTACCGACGGTGTGCAGAAGATGGGCAAGTCGCTCGGCAACTACATCGCGATAGGCGAGTCGGCCGCTGAGCAGTTCGGCAAGCTGATGAGCATCCCGGACTCGGTCGTCGGGCTGTACGCCCGGCTCTGTACTGCGCTACATCCCCGGGAGGTAGACGCTGTCGAGGCCGAGGTCGCTGCGGGCGGCGCAGCGGCGAATCAGGCCAAGCGGCGCGTGGCGCGCGAGGTGGTGACGCTGTACAACGGCCCCGAGCAGGCCCAGATGGCGGAGAACCGATTCGATGCGCTGTTCCAGCGGCATGAGGTGCCACAGGACGTACCGGAGTTCCAATCGCCAGTAGGCGATCCGATCCACCTGCCGGCAGTCATGGTGGCTGCCGGTCTGAGCGCGAGCTCCAGTGCGGCCCGACGAGAGATCGACTCGGGTGCGGTCCGGACGGACGGGACCGTGGTCCCAGCACGGTTCTACGACATCCCGCGACTCGAACTCGTCGGCAGAGTGCTCACCGTCGGTAAACGCCGGGCAGTCCGCATTGTCGAGCCCTGATTGGCATGCACGTGGGCCAGCTCACAGATCCAACCCCCGGTAACCGGCGGTTGGCATCGGCCTGCCGCCGTCCCGGAAAGCCCATAGATGCTGGAATTCGACCCTGGTCAGCACGGATTTGACTCGCGTACGGGCCTCTGACTAATGTTCATCTTGTTCGCAGCACGGAGCTACAGCGAGTCGCCGGGAAGCCGGGACGATCGGGTAGACCCGTGAGTAGGCGCGGACATCCTCCAAGTGCGACGCGCCGCGGTCCTTACCGTGTGCGGCGACCAAGCGGGAAGCTGGGCGGAGTTCGGGTCTGTTTGACCGAGCGGATCCGACCAGGTAGTGTAAATCAGGTTGCCCCTGAACGGCTCGGAAGAGCCGCGATGGTGTGCGTCCGCTCCTTGAGAACTCAACAGCGTGCCGAAAGTTAGTGCCAATTTATTAACTCTCGTCTCGTGGGCCGGCTTGCCGG
>JBDTDN010000396.1:0-9880 GCA_039923055.1 Jatrophihabitantaceae bacterium | reverse complement strand
TTGGCCCGTTGACGGGTGCGAAAGTTGCACAATCGCCTTGAATAGAAGGAGGTAGCGGCATGGCGAGTTTTGTGGACCGCGTCGTGCTGCACCTCGCCGCCGGCAACGGCGGTCACGGCGTCGCATCGATCCACCGCGAGAAGTTCAAGCCGCTGGGCGGTCCGGACGGCGGCAACGGTGGCCACGGCGGAGACGTCGTACTCGTCGTTGATGCCAACGCGCACACGCTGCTGGACTTCCATCATCACCCGCACCAGAAGGCAGGCAACGGCAAGGGCGGTGCAGGCAGCCACCGCAACGGGGCAGAGGGCGGCGACTTGGAGTTGCGCGTACCCGACGGCACGGTCGTGCTGGCCGAGGACGGCGAGATATTGGCCGACCTGACCGGTGCAGGCACCCGGTTCGTCGCTGCACAGGGCGGGCGTGGCGGGCTGGGTAACTCGGCACTGGCCTCGCCCAAACGCAAGGCCCCCGGCTTCGCGCTGCTCGGTGAGCCCGGCGAGGCGCACGACGTCATCCTGGAACTCAAGAGCGTTGCCGACATCGGGCTGGTCGGGTATCCCAGCGCCGGCAAATCCTCGTTGATCGCGGCGATGTCCGCGGCCCGTCCCAAGATCGCCGACTACCCGTTCACGACGCTTGTACCCAATCTGGGCGTGGTCAGCGCCGGCGAGACGACGTTCACGATCGCCGACGTGCCTGGACTGATTCCGGGCGCGGCACAGGGCAAAGGGCTAGGTCTGGAGTTCCTGCGGCACATCGAACGCTGCGCAGTGCTGCTGCACGTGCTGGACTGCGCCACGCTGGAAACGGACCGTGATCCGCTCAGCGACCTGGACGCGTTGGAGGCCGAACTCGGGCAGTACGTCGGGACGTTCGGCGAGTTGCTGTCCAAGCCGCGGCTGGTCGCGCTCAACAAGATGGACGTGCCCGAGGCGCGGGAACTGGCTGAGCTGGTCCGCCCCGAACTGGAGGCGCGCGGCCTGAAGGTCTTCGAGATCTCGGCGATTTCGCATGCCGGGCTGCGAGAGTTGACGTTCGCACTGGCCGAGGCGGTTCAGGCGGACCGGGACGCCCGTCCGGCTCCCGAGTCCACCCGCATTGTGCTCACCCCCCGCGCGGTTGACGATGCCGGATTCGTCGTGCTTGCCGATCCCGACGAAGACGGTGGCTTCATCGTGCGCGGCGAGAAGCCTGAGCGATGGATCCGCCAGACCGCTTTCGACAACGACGAAGCGGTCGGCTACCTCGCTGACCGGTTGGCGCGGCTGGGCATCGAGGCTGAGCTGTCCCGGCTGGGAGCTGAGCCCGGCGCGTCGGTGACTATCGGCGACGTCAGCTTCGACTTCGAACCGACCTCCGGCATCGAGGAAGCCGAGTTCACCGCGACGCGCCGCGGTACCGATGAGCGGTTGGCGAACGTCACCCGGCCCAATCCGGCTCAGCGACTCGCGGCCAAGAAGGCCCGCCGCTCACACGGTGATGCTGACGATCTGGAAGCTGACTGGACCGACCTGCCTGTAGGCACTGACGTGCCGTCTGGACGCGCTGCTGCCGACGGCCAAGCCGGGTGAGCAGGCTCCGCGGGGGTGTTCTCCGCACCTTTGCAACGCCCGGTCCCACCGGGAAGGTGCCCGCTCTCACCGGGCGTTGCAAAGGTGGGCAGGGGCTGGCTCCCACCGCACGGAGCAGCAGATGAGCCGCAACGCCATCGCCACGGCTGCCCGGACGGTCGTCAAGATCGGCTCGTCCTCGCTAACCTCGCGTGGTCGGCTCGATTCGACACGGTTGGACCTGATCGTCGACGCACTCGCCGGGCGTCATCACGCCGGCCAGCAGGTGGTCCTGGTCTCTTCCGGAGCGATCGCGGCCGGCATAGGACCGCTCGGCCTCGCCGCGCGTCCGCATGACCTGGCCACCCAGCAGGCTGCGGCAAGCGTGGGACAGTTGCTGCTCGCTGAGCGGTATGCCGCATCATTTGCCAGGCATGGCCTGGTCGTCGGGCAGGTCTTGCTCACCGCCGACGATCTGCACCGCCGCGGGCACTACCGCAACGCCGATCGCACGCTTCAGCGATTGCTCACGCTCGGCGTCATCCCGATCGTCAACGAGAACGACACCGTAGCCACCCACGAGATCCGGTTCGGTGACAACGACCGTCTCGCTGCCCTGGTCGCGCATCTGGTTCGCGCCGACGCGCTGATCCTGCTCTCGGATATCGACGGCCTGTATAGCGGCCGACCGGGTCGCCCCGGATCGGAACTGATTGCCGAGGTCCAGACCCTTGCGGACCTGGACGGCATCGACATCAGTGGCTCAGGCAGTCATGTCGGCTCCGGCGGGATGGTCACGAAGATCGATGCCGCAGCGATCGCGACCAGCGAAGCGATCCCGGTCGTGCTCGCCGCCGCCGCCTCGATCAGTGCGGCGCTCAACGGGTCGGCGGGCACGTACTTCCATGCCTCGGGCGACCGTTCGGCGTCGCGACTGTTCTGGCTCCGGCACGCCACAAAACCGCGGGGCCGACTCGTGCTGGATGCCGGCGCCGTCGCCGCCGTGGTGAAGCGCCGGATGTCGCTGTTGCCGGCCGGGGTGACCGCCGTCAGCGGAGAGTTCTACTCCGGCGAACCCGTCGACCTGGTCGACCCGGACGGAATCGTCGTCGCGCGCGGGCTGGCCGGATTCGACGCCGCAGACATTCCCGGCCTGCTTGGGCACAAGACCAGTGAACTGCCGGCCGAGTTCCGTCGGGAGATCGTGCACCGCGACGACCTCGTCCTGCTTCGGCCCTGAGCCCCTGATACGCCCGAACCCCGCGGCTAAGCTGGGTTGGTGACCGAGTACTCCGCTACCGAGCAGGACGTCCGCGACAGTGCTCAACGCGCCCGGGACGCAGCGGCCGAACTGGCCCCGTTGAGCCGCGGCGCCAAGGATGCTGCGCTGCTGGCGATGGCCGATGCGCTCGTGGCCGCCACTGACACGGTGCTCACGGCGAACGCGCGAGACGTTGCCGCCGGTCGCGCGTCCGGCATGGCCGACGGCCTGCTCGACCGGCTCACCTTGGACGCCGGGCGGGTCGCGGCGATGGCCCAGAGCCTGCGCGAGGTCGCGGCCCTGCCCGATCCGGTCGGCGAGGTCATCCGTGGCTACACCCAGCCGAACGGCTTGGAGATCCGTCAGATCCGGGTGCCGTTCGGCGTCATCGCGATGATCTACGAGGCCCGCCCGAACGTAACCGTCGATGCCGCCGGGCTGGCACTCAAGAGCGGAAATGCGGCGCTGCTGCGAGGCTCGGGTAACGCCTACCAATCCAACAGCGTGCTGGTCGACGTGCTGGCTGCGGCAGCGGAAAAGGCCGGCCTGCCGCGCGACAGCGTGCAGTTGGTTCCGGGCACCGACCACGCCAGCGTCGGCCACCTACTGAAGGCTCGCGGCCTCGTCGACCTGATCATTCCCCGCGGCGGCGCCGGCCTGATCAACTTCGTCGTGGAGAACTCGACCGTGCCCGTCATCGAGACCGGCGTCGGCAACGTGCACGTGTATGTAGACGCGGTCGCGGACCTGGACATGGCGGAGGCGATTGTGGTGAACTCCAAGACCTCGCGGGTCAGCGTCTGCAATTCCGCCGAGACGGTCTTGGTGCACCGGGCGATCGCGGACGTATTCCTACCGCGGATCACGTCCGCCCTGCAGGCGCAGGGAGTCGTTCTGCACGGCGACGACGACTTCGCCGCCCTTGACGACGTCCAGCCCGCAACCGAGGACGACTGGGCTCGTGAGTACCTCTCGCTGGACATTGCCGCGCGAGTCGTCGAGGACGTCGACGAGGCGATCGCGCACATCCGCCGGTGGTCCACCGGGCACACCGAGGCGATCGTCACCACCGATCTGAACACGGCCCGCCATTTCGTCGCCCGCGTCGACTCGGCCGCGGTCATGGTGAACGCTTCCACCCGGTTCACCGACGGCGGCGAATTCGGCTTCGGTGCCGAGATCGGGATCTCCACGCAGAAGATGCACGCGCGCGGTCCGATGGGGCTGGCTGAGCTGACCTCCACGAAGTGGGTCGTTACCGGTGACGGCCACACCCGCTGAGTCAGCCGTTGCGGCGTAGGTTCGGGCTATGCCCATCGCAAGCAGCGCGTTCTCCCATGTCCGGCTCACCGTCACCGACATTGCCCGCTCACGGGCATTCTATGAAGGACTGTTCGGGCTCACGGTGCTATATGAGGTGCCCGCGAACGCTGACCAGGCTACCCAGGATCAGTTCGGTTTCCTGTACGGCGGAGTCATCTATCAGTTCGGTGACACGCTGCTTGGCCTGCGTCCGGTTGCCGCGGACCGGTTCGACGAAGACCGCGTCGGGCTGGATCACCTCAGCTTCGCAGTGGCCGACCGGGCCGCGCTGGATGCAGCGGCCGCGCTGATGGACGAGCAGGGTGTTCCGCACGGGCCGGTGAAGGACATCGGTGGCGCGTACCTACTGGAGTTCCGCGATCCGGACAACATCGCGCTGGAGTTGTTCGCAGCCAAGAGGTGACGCCGACCTAGGTGCGGACCGAGGACTCCAACATCGCGTAGACAACGACGTTCACATCG
Source organism: Jatrophihabitantaceae bacterium (assembly GCA_039923055.1). GTDB lineage: Bacteria > Actinomycetota > Actinomycetes > Mycobacteriales > Jatrophihabitantaceae > DASXYU01. The sequence goes on along the minus strand of JBDTDN010000396.1, from coordinate 5,281 downwards.
ATGTCGGCACCGTTCGCGACGCCACAGGTGATCAGCACGACCCGGTTCGGCGTGTTCGCCATGAGCGCCTTCACGTCGGCCGCGCGCTCCTTGGCCACGGCGAAAGCCGTCGTCACCTTGTAGGTCAGCACGCCATCTGGCGTGTGCAGGACGACGTGATAGCCATTCACCCGGGTGATCGGGAAGATCGGGACGCCGTCCTGAAGTATCGACGCGTGTCCGGTCACGTCCTTCATCGCGTACAGCGACAGCGGGTTCAGTACCAGCGTGGCCTCTGCCCAGGCGTGGCCGAGGATGTAGCTGGTGCCGCCAGAGGAGCTGCCCGGCGCGACGCCGAAGCCCTGGCGAACCCAACAAACGGTATGGAACTGGTCACCTGGCGGGTCCAGCGGACGGACGTTGTCCATCTGGCAGACGTTCGCCTTGATAGTGAACGCTCGGCCCGTCAACTCGAACGCGGTCGGCGCAGCCGGGGCGACGGCCTCATGGGGAACGGCAGGCTTGCTCGGCGCTGCCTTCACGAGCTGGGCTGGTTTCGGCAGCGGCACGGGCGAGGTTGTCGGCGCGGCTTCCGGGTGGGTAGGTGTCTGTTGATGCAGTGTCCAGAACCCGACGCCACCGAGCAACGCAAGCGTCAGCGCTGTGGCCAACACCTTCGTCCGCATCGAGATCACGCCCCTACGGTATGCTCTGAGCGTGATTCGCACACGTTGCACAGGCCTGGTGGGGGCCATGATCCCCTGCCTGTGTCAGTGCTGCGTCATGGCCTGACCGCGACCCAGCTTCGCGTCCGCCCGCTCACCTACGCCACAACCGCCGCTACTGCCTGATTTGGGCCTCTGCGCCGTGGCCACAAGACCGCCTCAGCAACTCCGCCATCGCCCGCGCGCCTGCATGCCCGCGTGACTTACCTCTGCCTCGGAGCAAACGTGACCGCGACACTGCCATCTCGTACCCGCCGATCCGGCGCTGACAAGCCGCCGCCGGACTGGGACCTGGTCTACAAGCGCAACTACATCGAGCGGCTCAAGCGTGACCGTCCGCCGTTGAACGTGCGCGAGGAACTTCCCGAACTGATCGCCAAGGGCTATGAGGACATCCCCGAAGAGGACATCGTCCGGCTCTACTGGTGGGCGCTGGCGCACGACAAGCCCAAGATCGGCACGTTCATGGTGCGGATCAAAGTAGCCGGTGGCCTGGTGTCGGCCGGCCAGGTGCGGGCACTGGCCAGGATCTCCAAGGAGTACGGCCGTGACGAGGCCGAGCTGACCACTCGCCAAGGCATCCAACTGCACTGGGTCGAGTTGGCCAAGCTACCCGAGACACTGGCCGCGATCGAGGCCGCCGGACTGACCACCAACGGCGGTGAGGGCGACACCGTCCGCAACATCACCGGCTGCCCGGTGACCGGCATCCACGCCGACGAATTGTTCGACGTGACGCCGGTGATCCGCGAGGTGGCCGACTACTTCTACGGCAACCCGGACTACTCGAACCTGCCGCGCAAGCACAAGTACACGATCGCGTCCTGCCCTGATCAGTGCAACGCACCGGAGATCTCTGACGTCGCGCTGATCGCAGTGGAGCAGAACGGCGAGCCGGGCTTCGCACTGCGCATCGGCGGCGGCATGACGAACACCCCGCGCATCTCCCGGGACATGGGGGTGTTCATCCCGGTTGCCGAGACCCGCGAGGTGCTCGAGGCAGTCACCAACACCTGGCAGCGCGACCTGAAGTACCGCATCTCCCGCGCCAAGGCCCGTATCAAGTTCATGATGGACGACTACGGGCCCGAGCTGATGCGTACCAAGATCGAGGCCACCCTGGGCCGGCCGCTGGCAGACGGCGTGCTGCCCGAGCCGAAGTCCGACACCGACCACCTCGGCGTCCATCCACAGAAGCAGGACGGCCTGTACTACATCGGCGTCCCGGTTTCCGCGGGTAAGGTCACCGGCTCGTTCCTGGAGACGATCGCCGACTTGCTCGACGAGTTCGGCGGTGACCTGCGCTTCACCCGTCAGCAGAACTTCATCCTCGGCAACGTTCCGGCCGGTCGCGTCGAGGACGTCAAGGTCAGGCTGGACGAGCTCGGCTTCTCCGTCGACCGCGGTCGCGCGTTCGGTCGCTCGCTGGCCTGCACCAGCCACCGATTCTGCAACTACTCGGTCGCTGAGACCAAGGGCAAGCTGGAGCAGATGCTCGACGAACTGACCGACCACTACGGCGCGGACGAGATAGGCAACCTGGCCGTGCACATGGACGGCTGCCCGCATGCCTGCGCCCAGCACTGGATCGGGGAGATCGGTCTGCAGGGCACGACCACCCGCATCGAGGGTTCGGACGAGCGCGTCGAGGCGTACGACCTCACCGTCGGCGGTGGACTGGGTGCCCGGACGGCGATCGGACGACGGCTGCTGCGGCGCGTCCCGACCGGTGAGATCAACGGTGTCATGGACCGGCTTGTCGGTGCCTGGCTGGCGGCGCGTGTCGAGCGCAACGATCCGTCCTTCACGATGGGCGACTTCTGCAACGACCGCAGTGACGAGCAGTTGATCGCGATCGCGAACAACGCCGAGATCGGTGAGGCGGTGCCCGACACCAGCGTTGCCGTACGGGTGCCAGGACCGCTGCTGGACCTGGTCGACGGCGAGGATCGGCTGGACGTGCAGGCGCAGACCGTCGGCCAGGCACTCGCTGCGGTGGCGAAGCGGTACCCGGCGTTCGGCACGACGGTGATGCCGGACGGGAAGGTTGCGGACGCGTTCCTGATCGCGATCGGCGATGACGACATTCGCGGCCTGGATGGATTGCAGACCCCAGTCGTACTGGGCACGGACATCATCATCGTCATGGCGATGTCCGGTGGCTAAGCGCTGTAGTCGAGCGGGTAGCTACGTCGGCTCCCGCATCTGCCCATCCCATCTGAACGTTGCACGGCGAGAGCGAGAGGCACGGACATGACACAGCTCGACCTAGCACCAGTACGGACCGACGGGCGCGTCGTCTTCGACGACCTGGAGATCGGCGAGATCGCCCTGGAGCTCGACGACCAGGAGCCCGAGGACGTCATCGAGTGGGCTCTGGAAACCCTCGGCGACCGCGTCGCAATCGTGACCGCGATGCAGGCCGACGGGATGGCAGTGCTCGACATGGCGGCGAAGATCAAGCCGGACGTTCGGGTGATCACAGTGGATACCGGTCGACTGCCGCAGCAGACGTACGCGTTCATCGAGCAGATCCGCGCGCACTACCCAAAGACGCAATGGGACGTGCTGTTCCCGGAGAACACCGAGGTCGAGGCGATGGTCCGTCGCCGCGGCACCGAGTTGTTCAAGAACAGCGTCCCGGAGCGGATGCTCTGCTGCCAGATCCGTAAGGTCCGTCCGCTGGTCAAGGCGCTGCAGGGCCTGGACGGCTGGTTCACCGGCCTGCGCCGCGACCAGTGGGCCTCGCGTGCGGCGATCAAGAAGGTGGAGTTGGACCACGACCACGAGGGCATCGTGAAGATCAACGCCCTCGCAGACTGGGAAGGCGACGAGGTGAACGCCTACCTCGAACAGCACGGTGTCCCGATGCACCCGCTGTACTCGCAGGGCTACACCAGCTTCGGCTGCGCGCCGTGCACCCGTCCCATCCAGATCGGCGAGAACGACCGCGCCGGCCGCTGGTGGTGGGAGACCGGTGCTCCGAAGGAGTGCGGGATCCATTGCCCGATCGAGACCGGCAGCTTCGAGCACGAGGCCGAGGCGATCTTCGCCGAGGCCGAGGCGAAGTCCGGCGACTCGGGCAGCTTCGGTCACTGATGACCAACGAGGACTTCGTGTTATCCCCGGACGAGGCGGTCGCCGTCGGTGAGACGGCAACCGCGTTCGCGTCGGCGTTGCCTGCCGATCGCAACGCCGCCTACCTTGACCTGGCCGGGGCCGCCACGTCCGGCTCGCTGGGCGAGGAGCACGTCGCTTCCCTGGAACGCGTCTGCGTGCTCGCACTGGAGACGGGTAAGGCGCGGCAACTGGGCAGCGCCGAGACCGAGCGACTGTTGACGGCGGTCTACCGCCGCACGCCCGGCGGCAGGGCGCTGACGGCTGAGACCGCCGACGTGAACAAGGTGCTGCAACATTTCGCCGGGCGCACGCTGCAGTCAGCCCGGATCAGTTGCCGTATGCCCGGGCGCTATCAGTTGGATCTGACCGTCGACGGCATCGACGTCGCGATCTCGATCGAGCCGGAAGGCCTGGAAGTTCGGAGCCTGCAGACCGGCTGAGGGTGTCTGCCCGCTAGCGTCGCTGTTATGACGCAGACGTATCAGACCGTGCTGTACTCGGTTACCGATCAGGTCGCCACGATCACGCTTAACCGGCCGGAGCAGTTGAACACGATTGTGCCGCCGATGCCTGACGAGGTCGAGCACGCCGTGACGTGTGCGGTGGCCGACGACGCGGTGAAGGTGATCGTGCTGCGCGGCGCCGGCCGATCCTTCTGCGCCGGCTACGACTTCGGCGGCGGGTTCGCCCACTGGGACGAGTTGATCACTACCGACGGTGCATGGGACCCCGGCAAGGACTTCGCGTTCGCGACAGCGCCGTCACTGTCGCCGACACAGAAATTCATGAGCGTGTGGCGCTCGCCCAAGCCGGTGATCGCCCAGGTACATGGCTGGTGCGTCGGGGGCGGCAGCGACTTCGCGCTGTGTGCCGATCTGATCATCGCCAGCGAGGACGCGGTGATCGGCACGCCGTACAGCCGAATGTGGGGCAGTTACCTGTCCGGCATGTGGCTGTACCGGCTGGGCCTGACCAAGGCCAAGGAGTACGCGCTCACCGGCAAGCCGTTCACCGGCGTGGAGGCCGTCGCGGCGGGCGTCATCAACCAGGCGGTGCCGTTCGCGGAACTGGAGACCACGGTCGCCGCGCTAGCCGCGGACCTGGCTGGTATCCCCTCGTCTCAACTGGCCGCGATGAAGCTGATCGTGAACCAGGCGTACGAGAATATGGGGCTGGCGTCCACCCAGACCCTCGGTCCGATCCTGGACGGTCTGATGCGCAACACCCCGGACGCGCTGGCCTTCATCCGTCGGGCCGAGACCGACGGGGTCCGTGCCGTCGTGACCGAACGCGACGGCCGGTTCGGCGACTACAGCCAGGCCCCGCCCGGGCGCCGGCCCGATCCTGCCAACGTGATCATCCCGTAGGCGCGTCGGCGCAGCTCAGGCGCGAGTGACGCGCAGCAGCAGCGCGGTGCGGGGGCCGATCGGTAGCGCGCTGCCACCGGCGATCGCCTC
>JBDTDN010000395.1:0-15155 GCA_039923055.1 Jatrophihabitantaceae bacterium | reverse complement strand
TGTCGGTGCGTAGTACGTCGGCGCGGATCCCTTCGGCCAGCGAGGCGATGCCAGCCTTCGAAGCGGCGTAGGCGGTCATCGTCCTGGGCAGCCCGCGCATCGCAGACATGGAGGAGATGACGACCAGGTGGCCAGCGCCGGCCGCCCGGAAGATCTCCATCCCCGCCTCGCACTGTGCCATCGCCGACACCAGGTTCGTCATCACCGTGGCGCGGTTGGCGTCGAACCGGCCGGTGCCGATCGGTGCGCCTTTGCCGATGCCTGCGTTGACGATCACCCGATCGAGCCCGCCGAGTTCGGCCGCGGCGGCGTCGAACACACGGAACACCGCATCGTGGTCGTTGACGTCCAACGCATGCACCTGGACCGATGCCGCCGGATGAGCCGCCAGGATCTCGGTGCGAAGTGCATCGAGACGGTCGACCCGACGGGCACACAGGACCAGCGATCGGTCCTTGGCGGCGAACTGCCGGGCCATCTCGGCGCCGAGGCCGGAACTGGCACCGGTGATGAGAATCCTCTTGCGCAGCAAGGTAATCAGTGCGCCGCGAATGGCCAGTCGGGTGGCGCTGCCTGTTGCGCCTGCTGGTTGCGGTTCCACAACTGCGTCGCGGTCGCAGTCACCGCTTCAGTGACGTTGATGCCGGTCTGGTCGGCGAGCAGGTAGACGCCGTAGGCGAGGTCGCCCAGCCGCGAGGACCAGGCCGGGTCGGGCCGGAACGGACGGCGGCCACGCTCGGTCGCCTCCGTCACGGTGGCCGTCAACGTCCCGAGCAGGCTCTGCAGTTCGAGCAGCAGGGTCGGGACAGGGGCGTGGAGGTCAGCGGCGTCTGCGCTCTGCGCAACCACCTCATGCAGATCGGTCACAAGTTAGGAACCTACTGCCACCAGTAGGCTTCGGACGAACCCGATCAGTCGATGCCCGAGGACGCGCCCGTGACCACAGCAAGGCCTGCACGGCTGCGTGTCGGGGTCGTCGGCTCGGGCCGAGTCGGCAGCACGGTCGGTGCGGCGCTTGCCCAAGCCGGCCACGAGATCGTCGCCGTGAGTGCGGTGTCCGACCAATCCCGAGCCCGCGCTGAGCGGCTGCTACCCGGTGCGCCGATCCTGCCCCCGGACGAAGTGGTCGCCCTCGCCGATTTTGTCCTGCTCGCAGTCCCGGACGACACGCTGCGGTCCTTGGTTGCCGGACTGGCCGAGACCGGCGGGTGGCGTCCGGGGCAGTTGGTCGCGCACACCTCCGGTGCGCAGGGGATCGGCGTACTGGATCCCGCCGCGGCCCGTGGGGTGCTCGCGCTCGCGTTGCATCCGGTGATGACCTTTGCCGGACGCCCGGAGGATCTGGACCGGTTGGACGGGGCGACATGGGGGGTGACCGCGCAGGACGAACTCCGGCCGGTCGCCGAAGCGCTGGTCATCGAGATGGGCGGTGAGCCGGTCTGGGTTCCGGAGTCGGCGCGGCCGCTCTACCACGCCGCACTCACGATCGGCTCGAATCACCTGGTGACGCTGGTGAATGACGCGCTGTCGGTGTTGAATGCCTGCGGCATCGGCGAACCTGCCCGGCTGCTTGCACCGCTGGTCAGCGCCTCGCTGGACAACGTGCTGCGGCTCGGCGATCAGGCGTTGACCGGACCTGTCGTACGCGGGGACGTGGCGACGGTGTCCGCACACCTGCGCACGCTGCAAGCCGGAGCACCGCAGGTGGAGCGGAGCTATCGGGCGATGGCGCGTCGTACCGCCGAACGTGCCGAGCAGACGGGCCGATTGAGCCGGGCGGCCGCAGCCGCGATCATCGACGTGCTGGATGCCACATGACAAGGGCAGCGCTCGTGCACAGTCGGGCGGACTTCTTCGGCGCTCGCGAGCAGTTCGCCGGCCCGGTGGGTCTGGTGCCGACGATGGGCGCGCTGCATGCCGGCCATGTGGCACTGATCCAGCACGCCCGGCAGACCTGCGAGTCGGTCGTCGTAACTGTCTTCGTCAACCCCATGCAATTCGCGCCGACGGAGGATCTGGCGGTGTACCCGCGCACTCTTGATCAGGACATGGCGATCTGCGAGCGCGCGGGCGTCGATCTGGTGTGGGCGCCGGCAGTGGATGACGTCTACCCCGCCGGCACTGCCCAAGTCGCCGTCGATCCCGGTCGGCTCGCGGGGGAGTTGGAGGGTGCCGTCCGTCCGACTCACTTCGCCGGCGTGCTCACGGTCGTCGCGAAGCTCTTCGGGCTCGTCCGGCCGGCGTATGCATTCTTCGGCGAGAAGGACTACCAGCAACTGGCGCTGATCCAGCGGATGGTCGGGGACCTCGAACTCGGCGTCGGCGTCAGTGGCGTGCCGACCGTCCGTGAGGCCGACGGGCTCGCACTGTCCAGCAGGAACGCCTTCCTTTCCCCTGCCGAACGGCGGCGATCTGTCGTGCTCTCGCGGTCGTTGTTCGCCGGCCGGGGTGTGGCCGGCGAAGGTGCTGATGCGGTGCTCTCCGTGGCGCGATCGGTTCTTGCGACCGAGCCGGAGGTCAGCGTGGACTACCTCGAACTGCGGGACGCGGCGCTCGGTCCGAACCCGACTCGTGGTGCCGCCCGTCTGCTGGTCGCCGCCCGCGTGGGCACGACCCGCTTGATCGACAACGTCGGGATAGCGCTGTGACCGTCCCACGGCGCTTGGCCGCGCCCGAGCCCGGCTGGACGGCCGAGGCGGACGTACTGATCGTCGGGTCTGGCATCGCCGGGCTCACGACTGCGTTGCATATCGCGCGCCACTCGTCGTTGCAGATCATGCTGGTGACCAAGGACGTTTTGGCCGCCGGTTCCACGCGTTGGGCGCAGGGCGGCATCGCTGCGGCGCTGGGTGCGGGCGATTCGCCGGAGGAGCACTTCCAGGACACGATCGTTGCCGGTGCAGGGGTGTGCGACGAGGCCGCCGTGCGGGTGCTCGTGCGCGAGGGACCGGCCGCCGTACGTGAACTCGCGCAGATGGGCGCTCGATTCGATCGGGCTGCCAACGGCGAGATTTCCCTTACCCGGGAAGGCGGTCATCACCGCGACCGCATCGCGCACGCCGGCGGAGACGCGACCGGTGCGGAGATCGAACGTGCCCTGGTCACCCGAGTGCTGGACGCGAGCGGTGTCGAGATCGTCGAACACGCGCTGGTGCTCGACCTGCTGCGTGACACTGCCGGAGCGGTCGCCGGGCTGACGCTGCACGTGATGGGCGAGGGACAGCGGGACGGTGTCGGTGCGATCCGTGCGCGTGCTGTCGTGCTGGCCACCGGGGGAATCGGGCAGGTGTACGCGTCCACCACGAACCCGTCCGTCTCGACCGGCGACGGTGTGGCTGCCGCGCTGCGGGCCGGGGTGGTCGTCCGCGACCTGGAGTTCGTGCAGTTCCACCCGACCGTGACGTGGCTCGGCGCGCGGTCACGGGGCCAGCAGCCGCTGGTCAGTGAAGCGGTCCGCGGTGAGGGCGCGTTCCTGGTCGACGACGCCAACGTGCGGTTCATGCTCGGCCAACACGAGCTGGCCGATCTGGCGCCGAGGGACGTGGTGGCGAAGGCGATCCTGCGCCGCATGCGCGAGAGCGGCGCCGAACACATGTGGCTGGATGCGCGCGCGTTCGGAGCCGAGAAGTGGCGGGTGCGGTTTCCGACGATCCACGCCACACTGCTCTCGCTCGGCATCGACCCGGTGAGCGAACTGATCCCGGTCGTGCCGGCGTGCCACTACGCCAGCGGCGGCATACGCACCGACCTGTTCGGCGAGTCGTCCGTGCCTGGCCTGTTCGCCTGCGGCGAGAGCGCCTGTACCGGCGTCCACGGTGCGAACCGGCTAGCGTCCAACTCGCTGCTGGAAGGGCTGGTGTTCGGGCATCGGATCGCCGACACGATCCTGACCCGGCTCGCCATCCCGTCCCCATCCATCGCGTTGGCTGCGTCGCCGGCCGCCGGTACGCTGCTGGACGACAGCGCCAGGCCGCAGGTGCAGCACCTGATGTCCCAACACGTCGGAGTGCTGCGCGACCGTGCCGGTCTGGATGCGGCAGCGGCCGGCCTCGCGGATCTGATCGAGCGAGCCGGGACGCCGAGCGGTGCCCACGAGCCGGCGACGGTGCCCGGGCCGGTGCCATCGACGGAGAGCTGGGAGGCGACGAACCTGCTCACCGTCGCGACCGCGCTCGTCCAAGCCGCCCGGTTGCGCGAGGAGACGCGAGGGTCGCACTGGCGCGATGACTTCCCGGACCGCGACGACCAGGATTGGCGCGGTCATCTGGACACCACCCTGACCGCCGAAGCCCACCTTGCCACCACCTACCACCCCACTGTGACCCCGTAACTGACGCAATCGCGACGAGTGTCAGTTACGAGCTCACCGTCGAGACAAGGACGTGCCCATGAACGAGTTGGCGGACGGGCTCCCACGCCAAGCGGTGACCGACGTGGTCGCCCGAGCGCTGGAGGAGGACCTGGGCGCGGCCGGCGACGTCACGACGCTCGCCACGATCAGCGCCGCCGCCACCGCGTCGGCCGATCTCGTCCCACGGCAGCGGGGTGTGGTGGCCGGACTCGCCGTCGCCGCCTACGTCTTCGAAACCGTCAGCCAAGGACGACTGGGCATCGAGTTCGGGACCAGTGACGGCGCGCAGGTCGACGCCGGCGAGATCCTGGCCACCGCTCACGGCCCGATCCGGGACCTGCTCACCGCCGAACGCACCGCCCTGAACCTGCTGGGTCACCTGTCCGGCATCGCCACACTCACCCGCGCTTGGGTGGACGCTGTGGACGGGACCGGTGCCAAGATCCGGGACACCCGCAAGACGATGCCTGGCCTGCGGGCGCTGGAGAAGTACGCCGTGCGAGTCGGTGGTGGCGTCAATCACCGCATGTCGCTGAGCGACGCCGCGCTGGTCAAGGACAACCATGTGGCCGCGGCCGGCGGCGTCGTGCAGGCCTTCGACCTCGTCCGCGCTGCCTATCCTGGTCTGCCGCTGGAGGTCGAGGTCGACACGGTCGAGCAGGCCCGTGAGGTGATCGACGCCGGCGCCGAGCTCGTCCTGCTGGACAACATGCCACCGCCATTGCTGCGCGAAGTCGTCGTGTATGCCGCCGGCCGCTGTCTGCTCGAAGCCTCCGGCGGGCTCACTTTGGCCACCGCCCGTGCTGTGGCACAGACCGGCGTCGACTACCTTGCAGTCGGTGCACTCACCCACTCCGCGCCGGTGTTGGACATCGGGTTGGACATCCAGGGATAGGAGGGATCACTCATGCTGCTCGCGATCGACATCGGCAACACGAACACCTGTCTCGGGATCTTCGATGGCGACCACCTGGAACAGTCCTGGCGGATCAAGACCGACGCGCGCAGTACGGCCGACGAACTGGCGCTGACGTACCGCGGCCTGCTCACCGACCACGTCATTACAGCGACATCGGCCTGTTCGACGGTGCCAGCGGCCCTGCGCGAGCTACGGGTGATGCTCGATGCCTACTACCCGCACCTGCCTGCGGTCATCGTCGAGCCGGGCATCCGTACGGGCGTCAGCCTGCAGTACGAGAACCCGAAGGAGGTCGGCGCGGATCGGATCGCCAACACCCTCGCGGCGCACCACCTCGCCGGCGGACAGCCCGTGATCGTCGTGGATTTCGGCACGACCACCAACTTCGACGTCGTCAACGCCAACGGTGACTTCCTCGGCGGGGCGCTCGCGCCGGGTATCGAGATCTCGGTGGACGCGCTCGCTGCCCGCGCCGCAGCGCTGCGCAAGGTCGAGCTCGTCGCCCCCCGTGGCGTGATCGGCAAGAACACCGTCGAGGCGCTGCAGTCCGGCATTCTCTACGGCTTCGCCGGACAGGTGGACGGCCTGGTGCGCCGGCTCAGCGCTGCGCTGCATCCGGAAGATCCGGGCGCAGTCCAGGTCATCGCGACGGGTGGGCTGGCGGGCGTGGTCATCGAGCACTGCGAGACCGTCACCCGGCACGAGCCCGACCTCACCCTGCTCGGCCTGCGCCTGATCTATGAACGTAATAGTTGAGATCAGACAGGACCACGTGATCGTACGGGACTAACGTGCGGTCATGCTGCGAATGACGTTTGAGCGGAACCTTCGGGTGGCACCGAGTTCAGCCTGGCAACTGCTCACCGATCCGGTCCAGATGAACCAGTGGTCCTCGGCGCGCATCGAATCCGTGGCGTACGGCGACGGCGGCCACCCCGGCGCGGTGGGTGCGCTGCGGCGGGTTCGGCTCCCCCACCGCGGCGGGCTGCTCACCGAAGTCATCGACCGGTCCGAGCCGCCCCATCTGCTGCAGTACCGCGTCGTGTCCGGGGCACCGGTGCGGCACCACGGCGGCACGATCACGATCAGCGACGACTCACACCTGCGCTGGACCGTAGAGATCGAGCCCTACTCGCGCGCATTCATCCCGCCGATCTGGGCGCTGCTGCAGTGGGAGCTGAACCGCAGCCTGACCCGGCTGGCTGCCATCGAGCAGCCGGTCAACGGGCATGAGCCGCTGCCGCGCGAACTGGCCTCGGACCAGCTGGAAATGCCGGCACTGCGGGCAGTGGCAGAGGAGGTCGCCCGCCGACAGGGGGCGCTCGCGGACGAACTGCTCGCTGTTGATGACCCGCGCGGCTATTTCGCCCGCGTCTACCAATTCGTCACCGAAGGCATGCTCGCCGCCGTCGACGCCGACCGCTTCGACCATCCCGGCTGGGTGCTGCGGCTCATCCCGCTGTTCGACGCCTACTTCACGGCGAACGTCCGCGCCGAAGCCGCCGACATCGAGCCACACTGGCGCCGCGCGTTTACGAAGATGGAGCGCGCACGGGACGGCTCGCGCTTCGACCTGATGGTGAACACCGTCCTGGCCGGCATGCAGGCGCACATCGAGGACGACCTGCCCCGCGCGCTCGGCACCGTCTACGCCAAGCACTACGCCCGGCACTGCGAGCATGTGCGGTTCCGCGCCGACTACCTTCGGATGACCGATATCTTCCCCGCCGCCGGTGACCGGTTGCTGGCCACGCTGCCGCGTTGGCGGTGGGCGCCCGGGCCGCTACTGGTCGACCTGTTGGCGCCCAAACCGCTGCGGGAGCAACTGTTCGAGCGGCGCATCTACCCGATCAGCCGGAACCGTTCACGCGCATTCGACCAGGCCGTCTGGATCGGGCAGCTGATCACCGCCTGACTAGTATTTGCGAAATGGATCTACGTATCTTCACCGAGCCCCAGCAGGGTGCGTCCTATGAGGACCTGCTCCGCGTCGCGCGCAAGACCGAGGAGTGCGGCTACGACGCGTTCTTCCGCTCCGATCACTACCTCGCGATGGGTGATGCTCCCGTGCTCCCCGGCCCGACCGATGCCTGGCTGACCCTGGCCGCCCTGGCCCGCGAGACCAGCCGGATCCGGCTCGGGACGCTGGTCAGCCCGGCTACGTTCCGGCTGCCCGGTGTGCTGGCGATCAGTGCGGCACAGGTGGACGCGATGAGCGGCGGACGGGTCGAACTGGGTCTTGGTGCGGGGTGGTACGACGCCGAGCACACCGCGTACGGCATCGAGTTTCCCCCAGTACGCGAGCGGTTCGACCGATTCGCCGAGCAGCTGGAGATCATCGACGGGATGTGGCGCACGCCGGTCGGTCAGACGTACTCCTTCAACGGGACCTACTACCGGCTCACCGATTCGCCCGCGTTGCCCAAGCCGATCCAATCGCCGCGTCCGCCGATCATCGTGGGCGGCGCGGCCAAACCCCGCGGTGCCGCGCTCGCGGCGACATACGCCGACGAGTTCAACGTTGCCTTCGACCGGGCCGGCACTGCCGCCGCCTTCGACAGGGTGCGCGCGGCGTCAGCCAAAACCGGACGTGAGCTCGTCTACTCCGCGGCGCAGATCGTGTGCGTCGGCCGTGACGAGACAGAATTCAAGCGGCGCGCGGGCATGCTCGGTCGCGAGGTCGACGAACTGCGGGAGAACGGGCTGGCCGGCACCCCCGCCGAGGTGGTCGACCGCATCGGCGAGTTCGCCGGGATCGGCGCCAGTCGGCTATACCTGCAACTGCTCGACCTCACCGACCTCGATCAGCTCGACCTCATCGCGAGCGAGATCATGCCGCAGCTCTAGAGCCAGCCGCGTTCGTCGGCCACCCGGATCGCCTCGATGCGGTTACGCACTCCGGTCTTGGCGATGGCTGCGGACAGATAGTTTCGCACGGTCCCTTCGGACAGAAACAGCTTGCCCGCGACGTCGGACACGGTCGCTCCGTCCCGCGCGGCGACCAGTACATCTCGCTCGCGGCCGGTGAGAGGTGATGCTCCACCGGCCAGCGTTGCCGCCGCCAGCGCAGGATCCACGATCCGTTCGCCGCGGGCGACCCGCCGGACGGCATCCACCAACTGTTCCGGCGGTGCGTCCTTGACGACGAAGCCGAGGGCGCCCGCCTCCATCGCCCGACGAAGATAGCCGGTTCGGCCGAACGACGTCAGGATGATCAGCCGACACCCGGGTAGTTCGTGTGTCAGGGCGGCCGCCGCCGCGAGCCCGTCCATCCCCGGCATTTCGATGTCCAGCAGCGCGACGTCCGGCCGGGCAGCGATCGCGGCCGCGACGACCTCGTCCCCGCGACCGACCTGTGCCACAACCTCGAAGTCGTCCTCGAGCTCGAGCAGAGCGGCCAGCGCGGATCGGATCAGGGCCTGGTCGTCGGCAAGCAGCAGCCGAATCACGCGCGGGGCCCGGCTGGTGCCGCCGACGACAGCACTGAATCCACTGGCACTTCTACGCACAGCCGGAATCCGGCTGGCCCGGCGGAGGCCGTCAGCGTCCCACCGTATGCGAAGACACGTTCCCGCAGACCGGTGAGGCCGTTGCCTGCGCCTGCCGCCCCGCCCCTGCCGTCATCGGCGATCTCGACGCTACGACGGGTGAGCTTGATCCGGACACGCGTACCCCTCGAATGCCGTACGACGTTGGTGATCCCCTCGCGCACTACCCAGCCGAACAACTCGGACAGCTCCGGCGCGACAATGTCCACCGCTCCCGGCAACTCGGCGTTGATGCCCGCGGCGCGGAGCACCTCCCGCGAGGTCGCCACCTCACCGGCCAACGTCACCTCCCGATGACCGGCAACGGCCGCGCGTACATCACCGAGCGTGCGTCGGGACAGTTGCTCCACCTCGCTGATCTCGGTGAGCGCCCGCGCGTTCTCGCCTCGCTCACCCAGCCGCCGCGCGAGACCGGCCTTCACAGTGATCGTCGTGAGCGAGTGCCCGAGCAGGTCGTGCAGGTCACGCGCGATCCGGGACCGTTCGTTCTCGGCGGCCAGCCGGGCCACCTCGGCTCGCGCGTCCGCGAGCTGGACATTGGACTTGATCACAGTGAAGAAGCCATACATGGCCAGGCCCACCAGTGCTATTGCCAGCGCTCCGCTGTAGTCCAGCCCATGACCCCAGCCGGGGACGAGTTGGGGTGCGAGCAGCGTCAACAACGCCATCGCGGCGATCGCTGGCACTGCCCACTGCCGCATCGCCGCGACGGTGAGCACGGCAATGTAGACGAAGAAGACAAATGCGTCCGCGTGGGCGAAGATCGTCTCGACGCCGGTGAGTACGAGTGTTGCGCTGTACAGCCACCAGAACCGGCGCATCCGTGCTTGCCAGCCGCTGGCGATCGCGGCCAGGTAGCACCCGGCGAACACGCCGATGATCACGTACCCGGTGATGGCGGCGGCGCCGGTCGAGTGCTCGTGTACGCCGCCGGCGGTCTGCGCCAGGTAGACCAGCCAGAGTCCCGGAAACGCCCACCGGCGCCAGCCACCTGCCCACAACCCGCTCCGCGCGGTCATACGCTCGGGGACTGGGTCGGCGGTGTCGAACGGGTTCTGGTTCTCGCTTTCGCTGGTCATGGTGAGCTTTGACGCTAGGACTCAGGCTCGCTCGGTGTCGCGACGGTACGCCCAGACCGCGCCGCCGGTCAGCAGCACCGCCCAGACGGCAACGACGATCCAGCCCTCGACGGTCCACGCCTGCCCGCCAGGGACAGACGACCTGCCGGCCTGTACCAGCCAGAACGACGGGATGAGGCGGACGAGTTCGTGCATGAAGCCGCTGTCGCCACCGATCGGGAACCACGAACCGCCGAGCAGCGCGAACAGGGACATGCCGCCACCCATCGCCGGCCCCATTGCGTCCCCTGTGATCAGGTGTCCGATCATGATGCCGAGGGCCGCAAACGGAATCAGCCCGATCAGGATCAGTCCGCTCATCTCCAGCCATTTGCCGAACGGCATGTGGACGCCGAGCGAAATGCCTGCGGCATAGATCAACACGATGCTGATAACGGCCATCAGGTACGCGGTCAGCAGTTTGATCCGAAAGTAGTTGCGCGGTGACAGCGGCGTGATCCGCAACTGCCGGTTCCACCCGACGTCGCGCTCGATTGCGATGCGCGCTCCGCCGGCGAGCACCGCACCCATGGCGCCGAAACCGATCATGCCGGCCATGTAGTACGTCGCGAACTTGACGCCTTGGACGTCCGGAGCGTTCTTGTTCGTCCCGACGATCACGTAGAACAGCACGAGCGGGAAGATCAGCGAAAAGATGAAATTCTGCTTGTTCCGGAACAGTCGCAGCGTCTCGAACTTCAGGTAGGTGGCGTTCAACGGACGGTCTCCTCGATCAGTTCGGCTGTCAGGTCGTCGCCGGTCAACTGCAGGAATGCCTCTTCCAGGCCAGCGCCGAGGATCTCGATGTCGCGTGCGGCCGGGTAGGCCGCGAGCAGAGCCCGGATCGCGGCATCGGAGTCACCGCAGTGCAGGACGACCGCTTCGCCGCGCAGATCGACCGACTTGACGCCGGCCAGTTCTGTTAACGCCTGGCTCGAGACCCCCGGCAACGTGGCCCGGATCGTCCGCAACCCGACGGTGGCCTTGATCTCCGTGGTCGGCCCGTCAGCGACGATCTTGCCGCGCGCCATCAGGATGATCCGGTCGGCGAAACTGTCGGCCTCCTCCAGGTAGTGCGTGGCGAAGACGATCGTCTTGCCGCTGGAGGCGAAGCCGCGCATCGATTCCCAGAAGCTGTGCCTGGTCTCGACGTCCATGGCCACGGTCGGTTCGTCCAACACGAGCAGGTCCGGGTTGCTGACCAGCGCGATTGCCGCCCGCACCCGTTGCGTCTGGCCGCCGGAGAGCTTGTTGGTGCGCTGCCCGGCGATGTCCGCGACGCCGGTCATCTCCATGACCTCGTCCACACCCAGCGGCTTCGGGTACAGGGCGGCCATCATGGTGATCAGTTCGCGGACGGTCAAACCTTGGATGAGCCCGCCGGTTTGCAGCATCGCACCGATGGCGCCGGTGCTGATCGCCTTGGCCGGCGTCATCCCGAACAGCGAGACTTGGCCGGCATCCGGGTCCAGCAGGCCGAGGAGCATGTCGATCGTCGTCGACTTGCCGGCACCGTTCGGTCCGAGCAGTGCCACCGTCTCACCGGGCGCGATCGAGATGTCGATGCCGCGGACCGCGTGGATCGGTCCAGCTGTCGATTTGAAGGACTTCGTGAGCCCGTTGAGCGATATTCCTGCGGCCGCTCGGCCGCCGACTGTTGTCGTCACGCGGACAACCCTGCCGTACCGGACACCGCTCGGGCTAGTGGGTAAGCCCCGCACTGGGCAATGACATTCGTCAGGACCCTTCACTGGCGAAACCGACATCGCCGCTGCTCGCTAGGCTTGGGCGGTGACCGATGACGAAGACCTGCCTGAGCAATTACGCATCCGACGCGCAAAATATGATCGCTTGATCGGGTCTCCCGACACCGCGCCCTTCCCGGTCAAAGTCGCTCGTTCGCACACGCTGCGCCAGGTTCGTGCCGAGTATCCGGAACTCGCCGCTGATAGCGCGACCGGGCAATTCGTCGGTGTCACCGGCCGGGTCATCTTCGTTCGAAACACCGGCAAGCTCGCCTTCGTGACGTTGCGCGAGGGCGGCGTCGAATTGCAGGTGATGTTGTCATTGGATCGGGTCGGTGCTGATTCGCTGGCGGACTGGAAGACCGACGCCGATCTCGGGGACCTGATTTTTGTTCATGGTGAGGTGATCTCCTCGCGGCGCGGCGAGTTGTCCGTGCTCGCCGATGAATGGCGACTGACGGCGAAAGCGCTGCGACCGCTCCCGGTAGCGCACAAGCCCATGAACGAGGAGACCCGAGTACGTCAGCGGTATGTCGACCTGATCGTGCGCAGCGAGGCACGCGAGATGGTGCAGACCAGGGCGACGGTGATTCGGTCATTACGCGAGACGTTGCATTCTCGCGAGTTCCTGGAGGTCGAGACGCCGATTCTGCAGACGGTGCACGGCGGTGCGGCAGCCAGGCCGTTCCATACGCACCTCAATGCCTTCGATCTGGACATGTCGCTGCGAATCGCGACAGAGCTGTATCTGAAGCGCTGCATTGTCGGTGGCATCGAACGAGTTTATGAAATTGGCCGGACGTTTCGCAACGAAGGCATCGACTCCACTCACTCGCCGGAGTTCACCACGCTGGAGGCATACCAGGCGTATGGGGACTACAACTCGATGGCCGAACTGACCCGGACGTTGATTCTTGATGCTGCGGCGGCTGCCGACGTGACTGTGCCGCGCACGTCCACAGGCGAGGAGATAGATCTCGCGGGGCCGTGGCGTACCGAGACCGTGCACCAGTTGGTTTCCGACGCGGTCGGCGAAGCGATTACCCCTGACACAGACGCGATCGTTTTGCGACGATACGCCGGACGATTCGCTGTCGCACTGAAACCGGATTGGTCGGCGGGCGAGATCGTTCTGGAGTTGTACGAGAAATTGGTCGAACACTCGCTGATCCAACCGACCTTTGTACGGGACTATCCGGTGGCAGTGCGTCCGCTGGCCCGCCCGCATCGCGATGATCCCAGACTTGCCGAGGCATGGGATCTGATCATTGGTGGCGTTGAGATCGCACCGGCATATTCGGAATTGGCCGATCCGGTGGAGCAACGCCGCCGACTCCTCGAGCAGTCACTCGCCGCGGCAAGAGGGGACCCCGAGGCGATGGAACTCGATGATGATTTTCTGCGTGCCCTGGAATATGGCATGCCGCCTACCGGCGGCATGGGGCTGGGCGTGGATAGGCTGGTCATGTTGCTGACCGGCAAGGGAATCAGGGAGACTATCCTGTTTCCACTTCTGAAGCCACTATAAAATTCTGACTCTCCTGGCGAAATGTATTAGCTGGGGTATAGTGGCGGGACTCTGCTCGTTCAACGGAAAGGCATAATCCCCCCATGGCGCAAAAGCACATCGTCCAGCTCATCGACGACATCGATGGCGGACCGGCCACGGAGACCGTCTATTTCGGCGCCGACGGTGCAACCTATGAGATCGACCTATCGGCGAAGAACGCTGCCAAGTTGCGTGACCTGCTGGCCACGTATGTAGCGAACGCTCGACGTTCAACCCGTTCCGGCGGCCGCCCGAGTGCCGGGGCCGTACGTCGTGGCCGAGGGGCGCGCGGCGATCGCGAGCAGACCCAGGCGATTCGGCAGTGGGCCCGCAAGAACGGTCACAAGATCGGTGAGAAGGGCCGGATCCCGGCCGCGATCGTCGAGGCCTACAACGCCAAGCGCTAACACACGTACTGCTTACCCCCTGCCGAACGCCCCGGCCGAGCTTCTCGGTTGGGGCGTTCGAGGGCCAGCAGGCGGACATCGAGCTGTCCAAGTCAGTTC
The DNA here is from genome assembly GCA_039923055.1 of Jatrophihabitantaceae bacterium. Lineage (GTDB taxonomy): Bacteria > Actinomycetota > Actinomycetes > Mycobacteriales > Jatrophihabitantaceae > DASXYU01. The sequence continues at coordinate 1,419 of JBDTDN010000395.1, read as the reverse complement.
TGCAGGTGTTCGGCGAAGAACGCCTCGATCCGATTCCATGCGTCCGCTGCTGCCGCCGGTTCCGGGCCAACCTTGGCGATCCGCATCAGCGGACGTAATGGTCGCGGCCCGTTCGGTTCGTCGTTCAGGAACGAGTGCCCGGCGTTCGGGTACACCTTCACGTCGTGCTCCACATCCAGGGCGGTCAGCGTCTTCTCCAATTTGGCGGCCTGCCCCAGCATGAGCGGGTCCCGCTTGCCATAGCTGCCCACGATCGGGCACGCACCGGCCAGAGCCTGCTCAGCATGGCGGGGCACCTTGCCGTAGTTTGCCGAGGCCGCATCGAATCCACGGGTGGAGGTGACTAGTGCGAACCCACCGCCCATGCAGAAGCCGATCACGCCGACCTTGCCGCTGCAGTCCGCACTGTCGAGCAGCCATCGCCGGCTGGCCTCGATATCGACGAACGGCTTGCCTTTGCCGGTCTCCAGTGACTTAAAGGTGCTGACCACGCAGCGCTTGGCACCGCCGTCGCTGAATAGGTCTGGTCCGACAGTCAGGTAGCCCGCCGCGGCCAACCGGTCACACTGGCGTCGCAGCACGTTGTCCAGACCGAACAACTCATGAATGGCGACCACGCCGGGCCACGGTCCGGACCCGGCCGGTCGGGCGAGGTAGCCCAACAAATGGGACGAGCCGCCGTCAGGTGAACCCAGGGACAGATCAGGCATGTGGCTCTCCTCACCGCAGGCAAGACGTTTCGCTGTCGGGAACCTACCCTTAACGGCATGACAGGCATGTACCGCACGATGTTCAAGAGCAAGATTCATCGCGCGACCGTGACCCAGGCTGATCTGCACTACGTCGGTTCCATCACTATCGATGCGGACCTGATGGACGCTGCGGACCTGCTCCCAGGTGAACAGGTCGCGGTCGTCGACATCACCAACGGCGCCCGACTCGAGACGTATGTGATCGAGGGTGATCGGGGTTCCGGCATCATCGGGATCAACGGAGCGGCGGCGCACCTCGTCAAGGCCGGCGACCTGGTGATCATCATGAGCTATGCCTCGATGCCCGACGTCGAGGCGAAGGCCTACGTACCCAATGTGGTCCTGGTCGACGAGCACAACCGGGTCGAGCACCTCGGCGGCGATCCCGGCTACCCGACGCTTCTGCCCGCCTGAGTTGCTCAGCGACACGGCGACGTTCGCTGTCAGCGGACACCCTCCGGGCATCAACCACGCACTGGCCGTCGTTGGGTAGAGATACGCCTCCCAAACGGCGCGGCTGATCGTCGCATCTCAGGACTAGAGTCGACGGCAGCAGAAGTATAGGCGCGGAAGGAGCTGCCACCATGTTCGAGAGGTTCACAGACCGCGCGCGTCGTGTTGTCGTCCTGGCCCAAGAAGAGGCCCGGATGCTCAACCACAACTACAT